>QGUS01000391.1 GCA_003242515.1 Actinomycetota bacterium | reverse complement strand
GGGGAGGGGGCTCCTTCCTCCACCCGCCTGTCCGTGCCGCTCTCGTTCCTGCTCCTCCTGCTGATCGGCATCGGCCCGGTCACGCCGTGGGCCGGCGCGGCACCCGGCCTCGTGTGGAAGCGCACCCGCGGCCCGCTGGTGGCGGGCCTGGTAGCCGGCCTGCTCACCGCGCTGGCCGTCACCCGCAACGGCTGGGTGGTGGTCACGGTGGTCCTCGGCGTGTTCGTCATCGCCACCACCGCCTCCCTCCTGTGGATCCAGGCGGCCCGCCGTCGGCCGAAGACCGGGGAGACGGTCGTGGCGTCGATCAAGAAGGTCCTCGGCGGCGACGCCCGGTTCTGGTCCGGCCAGCTCAGCCACGTCGGCGTGGTCCTGGTGGCCCTCGGCATCGCCTTCGCCGGCAACCTCAGCCAGCACACCGAGGTGGTCATGGAGCCCGGCGACACCGTGACCTTCGCCGGCCACACGATCACCTACCGATCCCCGTTCCAGCAGAACCTGCCGTCGCGCCTCTCCACCGGGGTGCGGCTGGAGGTGAAGCGCCCCGACGGCTCAACCACGGTCCTCGAGCCCCGTCACAACTTCTACACCGGCCACCCCAACGGCGTGGCCACGCCGTCGGTCGACACCCGCCCGGGCGGCGACCTGTACACCATGCTCATCGCCATCGACGGCGGCACCGCCACGATCGAGCTGGACACCTCGCCGCTGATGTGGGTGCTTTGGCTCGGTGGCCTGACCACGGCGGCCGGCGGTGCGCTCTCCTACCGCAACCGGCGTCAGGAGCGGAAGCTCGTCGAGCGGGAGGCGGTGGGTGTCTGAACGCACCCGCAACATCGCCTACCTCGCGGTCATCGTCGCCCTGATCGGCGTCGTCGGGTTCCTCGTAGCCACCAACCCGACGGAGTCCGACCGGGTGGAGCATCTCGGCTCGATCATCATGTGCCCGGTCTGCCAGGGCGAGGCGATCATCAGCTCCCCCTCCCAGATGGCGCGGGAGATGATGGACCTGATCCGGGAGCGGGTCTCGGAGGGGGGCACCGACCAGCAGATCATCGACGAGCTGACGGCCTCCTACGGGCAGGGCATCCTCCTGGACCCGCCCGTGACCGGGCCCACGCTGATCCTCTGGCTGGCACCCGCCGTGGCGCTGGTCGCCGGCATCGGCGTGATCCTCTGGTGGCGCCGCCACCCGGGGGCTCCCGACGGCGGGGAGACGACTCCCGGCCCCTCGCGGGCCCGGGTCGCCGTCGGCGCCCTGATCCTCATCGGCTCGGCCGCCGCCGTGCTGGTCGCCGTCACCTCGTTCCTGCAGCAGCGTGACGACACCGCCTCCGGCCTCGCCGACATCCAGGTGGAGAACCTGGACGAGGTCTCCAACCAGACCCTCGAGGCGGTGATCGCCGCCAACGCCGACCATCCGCAGATCTCGGGGATGCGCCTCGCCCTCGCCGACCGGTACCGGGAAGAAGGCAACTACCGCGCGGCGTTCCCCCACTACCTCGCCGTGGCCGAGTCCGAGGACGCCCCCTCCGGCCAGAAGGTGGCGGCGCTCGCGGGCCTGGCCTGGATCACCTGGGACGGCAACGGCGAGGTGGACACGGCGATCGGCCTCCTCGACCGGGC
>QGUS01000390.1 GCA_003242515.1 Actinomycetota bacterium | reverse complement strand
CCGGGCACGGGCCCGGTCCCCACCGGGCTCATGGCTCCCCTGGACGCGAGAACGTCGCCCTCGTGCTCGCCGACCTCACCAACCCCTCCCCGTCCCTGGGCTGGCGGCTCGCCGAGCGCCGGGGCCTGTGGGAGCGGGTCGACCCCGACCTGGTGATCGCCTACGGGCTGGTCCACCACCTCATCTACACGGCGAGCATCCCCCCGGCCGAGGTGCTCGACTGGCTGCGCGGGTTCGACTGCCCGGTGGCCCTGGAGTTCGTGTCACCCGACGACGAGATGGTGAAGGTGCTCACCGCCAACAAGGAGGAGGCGGAATTGCACCCGGGCCGCACCGAGGACGGGTTCCGGGCGCTGATGGCGGAGCGCTTCACCGTCGCCGCCGAGCGGAGGCTCGAGGGCGGGACCCGGACCCTCTTCCACCTGGTCCCGGCCTAGCCGGCCGGGGTGATCGGGACCGTCTCGGCGACCGCGTGGTCGCCGAACCCGGCGACCACGGTGATCTGGGCGACGCCCTCCGGCAGGTCCTCGACCCGGAACTCGAAGCCGGACCGGAGCAGGTCATCGCTGCCGAACCAGGCGACCACGTTGCGGTTGTCGAGGTTGGGCGGCCCGTGGACCAGGAGGAGGTCCCCGGCGAATACGTAGATCGTGTCGGGGGTCACCTTGAGCGCCACGTCGGCGGCCCATCCGGTCAGCACGACGGTGCCGTCGGCGCCGCGGACGGCGCGGTCGACCTGGATCCTCCGCCCGCCCTCGGCCTCCAGCTCGATCACCGACCCGTCGGGGCGCCGCAGCTCGCGCTTCAGCTCCGCGTGGCTGGCCACCACCCAGGAGCCCCCGGATCGGACCAGCAGGTCGACCCGGTTGGCGCCGGGGCGGATCATCTGCTCCGCGACGATGCCCTGGACGGTCCCGGTTCCGGGGCCCTCGGGGAGGATGACGCCCGAGCCCGCCACCACGCCGTCGAGGGCGAAGAGCACGCTCCGCTCGGAGAGGTCGCCGACATGGGCCACGCGCCCGTTCAGGTAGGTCTGCGCCATGCCGGCGGGGCGGGTCTCCTCGAGCAGCTCCCGGCCCAGGTCGAGCTCCCACGCCACGTCGAGGGTCTCGCCGGCACCCAGGTCCTCGACCCGGGCGCCCATGTGGCGTGCCAGGTCGCCGGCCCCCGCCACCCCCAGCCACGACGTCTGGTCGGGCAGCCAGGCGTGGTTACGCTCCACCTGGGCGAACAGCGCGGCCAGGTCGGTGGAGGCGGCATCGCGGCTGCAGCACCACCAGATCACCTCGTGCGGCCGGTCGGTGCCGGGGACGTCGAGCAGGGAGATCCCGTCGAAGACCCAGTCGACGTGGGCGTCCAGGACGTCGACGATGGTCGGCAGGATGTCGATCCCGTAGGCCGGGTCGTCCACCACGCGGCCCTCCCTCTGGCCCGGGTACTTCACGAAGAGCGGGATCCGGTAGAGGTCGTCGATGTTCCCGTCATATGGCCAGCGCCGGTGCTCGCCCAGCTCGAAGGTGGTGCCGTGGTCGCCGACCACGACCACCAGGGTGCGGTCCCAGGTCCTAGTGCGGTCCAGCCGGTCGAAGATCCGGCCCAGCATGCGGTCGAGGAGCCCGAGCTGGTAGAGG
>QGUS01000119.1 GCA_003242515.1 Actinomycetota bacterium | reverse complement strand
AAAAGGACAAGCCCCGGCCAGGTCCCCTGTGGTGGGCTCGATGGGGGCCCGGGCTGCGTTGACCTCCTCGATCCCCTCGACCCGGGGGCTGGTCGGGTCACCCTCCGCCCCGATCCCCTCCCGCCATCCGGAGGCGCGGTCGTCGCCGGTGCCGGATCCCGTCGGCCAGCCGAGGAAGGCGACCCGCCTGCCGTGCTGGAGGGCGTGCCGGGTGGCCTCCCTGGTGCCGGCAGCGCCGTCGACATCCACCCAGAGGTGGGCCGGGTCGCCCACGTCGTCCTCGCCCCAGGGGCGGCCGAAGGAGACGAACGGCACGGCTCGCTCACGGAGCCAGCGAGTACGGGGGTCGCCGTGGAATGTGCCGCTGATGACCACGGCGTCGACTTCACCTCCTTCGACGAGCTCGCCGAGCCGTTCGATCTCCTCTTCTGCCGAGCGCGCCGCGTACACGATCATCCGCATGCCGCGTTCCGAGGCGTGTTCGGTCAGAGCGTGGACGAAGCGGTCGAGGACCGCTCCCGAGATGCCGCCGGAGTAGGGGTCGAGATGGATGCCGATGGTGGACGACCGGCGGGTGCGGAGCCTGCGCGCCGCGGCGTGGCGCCGGTAGCCGAGACGGGCGATGGCCGCGTCCACCTTCTCCTTGGTCTCGGGGCGGACGATCTCGGGGCGGTTGAGGACGTTCGAGACCGTCTGCCGGGAGACCCCGGCCTCCCTTGCGACGTCCTGGATTGTCGGCGCCTTCTCGTGGCGTGACGACATTCTTCTGGACTTCTTGACCCGCTCTATGACCTGACCCCTGGGCTCACTTGACGCAGACTCGGGAATCAGGATAGCCTCCGGCCGCGATGGCATTTGATCGTTCAAATGCTCATTCGACACCCCGCGGGCTGGATCCGTCAGGGGACCCCTGTGGTTCCTCGAAAGCGACCCGCGGTCGTCAAGTCAGTTCCAGCAGAAGGAGCTAGGTACATGACACGCAAGCAGACTCGTCTCCGCTGGCGGGCGCTCGCGCTCCTCCTGGTGAGCGCTCTCGTGCTCGCGGCGTGCGGTGACGACGGCTCCGAGGGCGGCGATGGTGATCTCACCTCGTCGGACGATCCCATCACGGTCCTGATCGGGTCGTCGGGCGACGCCGAGACCAACGCCGTCAAGGAGGCCGTTGCCGCCTGGTCGGCCGAGTCCGGCGTCCAGGCCGAGGTGCTCGTCGCCACGGACCTCGGGCAGGAGCTGGCCCAGGGCTTCGCCTCGGGCGAGCCGGCGGACCTGTTCTACATGTCGCCGGACCAGCTCGTCGGCTTCGCCGCCAACGGGTCGGTCAAGGCCTACGGCAAGTACCTGGACAACAAGGACGACTTCTACGAGGCGCTGGTGAACAACTTCACCGTCGACGGTGAGTTCTACTGCGCCCCGAAGGACTTCTCGACCCTGGCGCTCATCATCAACGACGCCATGTGGGAGGAGGCCGGCCTCACCGCCGACGACTATCCGACCACCTGGGAGGAGCTCACCGACGTCGCCCGCAAGGTGACCACCGATGACCACGTCGGGCTCGCCTTCGGCGCCGAGTGGCAGCGCATCGGTGTGTTCATGGCCGAGGCCGGTGGCGCCCTCGTCGAGAACGGCAACGCCGTCGCCAACAGCGATGCCAACGTCCAGGCCCTGCAGTACGTGAAGGACGCCCTCAACGAGGGGATCTTCGCCTACGCCGCCGACATCGACGCCGGCTGGGGTGGCGACGCCTTCGGCAAGCAGGTGGCCGCGATGGTGATCGAGGGCAACTGGATCACCGGCTTCATGCGGAACGACCACCCGGACATCTCCTACACGGTGGTCGAGCTTCCCGCCGGGCCGGCCGGAAAGGGCACCCTGCAGTACACCAACTGCTGGGGCATGGCCGCCGACAGCCCGAACCAGCAGGCCGCCCTCGACCTCGTCGAGTACCTGACCTCGGCCGAGCAGATGCTCAAGTTCGCCGAGGCCTTCGGCCCGATGCCTGCCGTGAAGTCCGCTGCCGACCAGTGGAAGCAGGCGAACCCCTCCATGGTGGCCTTCCTCGACGGCGCCGAGTACGCGCAGTGGCAGCCGGTCGTCGCCGGCATCGGTGACGTCATCGGCGACTTCAACGCCCAGCTCGGCCAGCTGAAGACCGCCGATCCGAAGGCGATCCTCGACCAGGTTCAGAGCAACCTCGAGGCCATCCTCTCGGAGTAGAACTAGGGCCCGTCTGAACCATGAGTGACAGGACGGGCTCGAAGGCTTGCCGCGCCGGATCCTCCGGGATCCGGCGCGGCGAAGCCGTGGCCGGGTGGGTCTTCACCGCCCCGGTCGTGATCATCCTCGGGGTCTTCCTGCTCATCCCGGTGGTGATGGCCCTCTGGGTCAGCTTCTCCGACTGGGGTGGCCGGGGGAGCCCCCTGTCCGGCCGGGTCAACTTCGTCGGCTTCGACAACTACACGGACCTCCTCTTCGAGTCGGGTCTCGGTGCCCGCGACTTCGGCACCGCGATCAAGAACAACTTCTGGTACGTGGTCCTGGTCGTGCCGCTCCAGACCGCCCTGTCGCTCTTCCTCGCGGTGCTGGTCAACAACGCGGTGCTCAAGGGCCGCGGGTTCTTCAGGACCGCGTTCTACTTCCCGTCGGTCACCAGCTCGGTGGCCATCACGGTCCTCTGGCTCTTCCTCTTCACCGGCAGCGGGGTGATCAACCAGATCCTCGCCTGGTTCGGCGTCCACGGCCCCAACTGGTTCAACGACCCGACGGGGGTGGGCCACGCCCTGCTCGCCAACCTCGGGATCGAGCAGGGGCCGGAGTTCCTCACCTCGCACGGTTTCCTCAACGTCTCGTGGTGGGACTGGCTCTCCGGGCCGTCCATGGCCATGACCGCCCTCATCCTCATGGCGGTGTTCACCACCAGCGGGACCATGATGCTGCTCTTCCTCGCCGGCCTCCAGAACGTCGGTCACGACGTCCACGAGGCGGCCATGATCGACGGTGCCACCGCTTGGCAGCGCTTTTGGAAGGTGACCCTGCCGCTGCTGCGGCCCACCCTCTTCACGGTCATCACCCTGGGACTGATCGGCTGCTGGCAGGTGTTCGACCAGATCTACACCGGCACCGCGGGCGACCCGGCGAAGACGACGCTGACTCCTGCCTACCTGTCCTACTCCCGTGCGTTCCGCCAGCAGGAGTGGGGCCAGGGCGCGGCCATGGCGTTCATCCTGTTCTTCATCATCGTGATCTTCACGGCCTTCCAGCGGTGGCTGCTGCGGGAGCGGACGCCCAAGCAGCCCAAGGAGAAGCGCAAGCCGGCCGCGGAGGGGGCACGATGACCACCGCTGCCGCCACCTCCCGCCGGCGAGACCTGATCGGCGCCCGGCTCTGGCGCCAGGTGGCCCTCTACGCGCTGTTGGTCTTCCTGGCCGTCATCTACATCTACCCGTTCCTGGTGCAGGTGGCCACGTCGTTCAAGACGGAGTCCGAGGCGGCGTCGAACGCCATCTCGCTGATCCCGAAGACCTTCACCACCGAGGCCTACCGGCGTCTCTTCCTGGTCTCGGACTTCCCGTTGTGGTTCCGCAACAGCGTCATCGTGACGCTGTTCGTCACCGCAGGCCGGGTGTTCTTCGACTCCCTGGCGGGCTACGCCCTTGCCCGGCTCCACTACCGGGGCCGAAACGTGGTGTTCGCCCTGCTGATCGCCGTGATGTCGGTGCCGGGCGTCGTGCTGCTCATCCCCAGGTTCCTCGTGATCCGGCAGCTGCAGATCTACAACTCGTTCGCCGGCCTGATCATCCCGCTCCTGGTCGACGCCGCGGGCGTGTTCATCATGAAGAACTACTTCGAGTCGATCCCGGTGTCGGTGGAGGAGCAGGCCCGGATCGACGGTGCCGGGGCGTTCCGGACCTTCTGGTCGATCGTCCTGCCGATGGCCCGGCCGGCGCTGATCACGATCATCATCCTTTCGTTCCAGGGCTCCTGGAACGAGTTGAGCCACTTCATCGTGGCTTCCCAGGACCCCGAGCTGATCACCCTCACCAAGGGTGTCGCTCAGCTCGCCAGCGGTCAGCTGGGGCAGGGCACGCAGTACCCGTTGAAGCTCGCCGCCGCCCTGATCATGACGATCCCGGTGGCGATCTTGTTCTTCATCTTCCAGCGCCAGATCATGAGCGTCACCGAAGGCGCTGTCAAAGAATGACCTCGATCTACAGGCAGCCTCTCCTGCACGACGCTGTCCTCGCGCTCGAAGCACCCACGCAAGTGTGGTCGGGCGAGGACGGCGACATCGGAGCTGCCCCGATCCACGGCGTCTACCACGGAGACACCCGGGTGCTGCGCCGGGTGGAGCTCGAGTTCGCCGACAGCAGGGTGGAGGGTGTCGGCTTCGTCCCCGACGGTGCCGACCGGGTCACCTTCGTCGGCCTGCTCCGGGGCATCGACGACGACGCACCGGACCCGACGGTCCGCATGCTGCGCGAGCGTCTGGTGCGGCCGGGCGGGATGACCGAGCGGCTGGTGGTCGAGTCGCACCTCGGGCACTTCATCTCCACGACCGTGACGGTCCGCCTCACACCCGACTTCTCCCCGATGCAGGAGGTGAAGGCAGGTGTGGCCATGGGGGTCGAGTGGAAGGAGGACGGCGACGCGATCACCGACGGGACCCGTATGTTCCGGCTCTTCGCACCGGGCGCTTCCGTGACCCGCGAGGGTCCCGACCTCGTCCTGACCTGGGCAGTGAGCGTCGGTCCCCGGTCCAGTGCTGCCGTCGAGTGGGCGGTGGACATCACCGACCCGACCATGGTCGTGGGGCCGGCCCCCGAGGATGCGCCGCGGGTGCGGGTCCCCGCCACCCACGAGCCCAGGCTCGCCCGGTGGCTGGAGCAGGCCCGGTCCGACCTTGACGCCCTCCGGCTCACCCTGCCTGTCGCCCCCGAGGACGTCTTCTTCGCCGCCGGCGCCCCCTGGTTCCTGACCCTGTTCGGCAGGGACTCGATCTGGGCGGCCCGGCTGCTCATGCCCGACAACGTCGACCTGGCCGCCTCGACCCTCAGGGTCCTGGCCCGGCTCCAGGGCAACAAGGAGGACCGGGACTCGTCGGAGTCGCCCGGGAAGATGCCGCACGAGCTGCGGAGCGACACCCTGCGGCTCCCCAACGAGGACGTGTGGCTCCCGGCCCTCTACTACGGGTCGGTCGATGCCACGCCGCTGTGGGTGTGCCTCCTCGCCGACGCCTTCGATGCGGGCATGCCGGAGGAGGCGATCCGTCCGCTGCTTCCGGTGATGCGCTCCGCCCTCGACTGGCTGCGGGAGCGAAGCTCCAGGAGCTCGAACGGCTTCGTCGACTATCACGACGAGTCGGGCCACGGTCTCCGCAACCAGGGCTGGAAGGACTCCGGCAACTCGATCCAGTGGCGTGACGGCAGCCAGGCCCAGGGCCCGATCGCCCTCTGCGAGGTCCAGGCCTACGCCTACGAGGCCGCGGTGCGCGGCGCCGCCCTGCTCGACGCCCTCGGCGAAGACGGGGGAGAGGAGCTGCGGCGGTGGGCCGCCAACCTGGCGGAGCGGTTCCGGGAGCGGTTCTGGGTGGCCACCCCGGAGGGCGAGTACCCGGCCGTGGCGCTCGACTTCGAGGGCAAAGCCGTGGACACCCTGACCTCCAACATCGGGCACCTGATCGGCACGGGGATCCTCACGCCGGAGGAGGAGCGGCGCTGCGCCGACCTGCTCTGCGCGCCGTCGATGGCGACG
>QGUS01000389.1 GCA_003242515.1 Actinomycetota bacterium | reverse complement strand
TCGTTCCTCTCGGTAGGTTGTTTTTTTTTAACATGAAAGCGCGCTTAACCGAACCCGGACGGGTCCTTGGGCTCGGAGTTGTGTATAAGGGACAAACCCCGAACCGGAGCGTGGCGGGGTTGGAGAACGGGCGCACCTGAGCGGTGAGGACGTCGACCGCCGGCTCGGCGTCCTCGACGACCTCCCCCACCATCAGCCCGGACGGGAACCGCAGCGACCCGGACGAGGTGAGCACGGTCATCCCGCGGAGCACCGGCTCCCGGGCGCCGAACACTTCGAGGCGGAGCAGGTCCGATCCCGCCTGCGGGGTGAGGGTCCCCTCCACCTGGTTGACCAGCACCGTGATGCCCTGGCGTGAGGTGACGATGGGGACCACCGTGGCGCTGCTGGCCGTGACCGCGGTGACCGTGCCGACGACGTAGTTCTGGGCGTCCACCACCGGTTGGCCCACGGCGATGCCGTGGCTGGTCCCCTTGTCGATGATCAGCGCCTCGTCGACGGTGATCCCCACGCGGCCGATCACGTTGGCGACGGTCCGGCCGATCTCGCTCCCGGACGGGCTCATCCCGTAGATCTGCTCCAGCTCCCGGAGCCGCACCCGGTCGTCCCGGCTCGCGTTCAGCTCGGCCGTCAGCTCCTCGAGCTGACGACGGAGGGCCGCGTTCTCCTCGCGGAGCGTGGCGACTTCGCCCAGGGATTCGACGAGGTTCACGACGGGTGCGACGGCATAGGACGCTGCCTTCTGCAACGGCACCATGAGCGTCTGGGTTCCCCGGCGCAGGACACCGACCGCTCCCCCGCTCTCGGTGCGGATGTCGAACGTCATCAGCATCAGGCCGATGACGACCAGGGTGATGAAGGTGGGTAGGGCGCGTCCGTACCGCTCAGAAGGGTGCATCGCGGTTTGGTGTCCCCGGGTTCACGGCCGGGCCGACGACGCGAGCACCGCGTGCAGCGTGTCGAACTCCTCCAGGCACTTGCCGGATCCAAGCACCACCGACAGCAGGGGCTGGGCCGCGGTGACGATGGGCATGCCCGTCTCGTGGGCGAGCCGCTGGTCGAGTCCCACGAGGAGGGCGCCACCGCCGGTGAGCACGATGCCACGCTCCACGATGTCGGCGGCCAGCTCGGGCGGGGTTTTGTCCAGGGTGTACTTGACGGCGTCGACGATCGCCTGGGTCGGCTCCTCGATCGCCTCCCGGACCTCCTGGCTGGTGAGCAGGATGGTCTTCGGGAGACCGGTGACGAGGTCGCGGCCACGGACCTCTGCGGACGGCTCGTCGGGGTACGGCCAGGCGGACCCGATGGCGATCTTCAACTGCTCCGCGGTCCGCTCGCCGATGAGCACGTTGTGCTCCTTCTTGACGTAGTCGATGATCGCGTTGTCCAGCTCGTCACCGCCGACGCGGATCGACCGGGACACCACGATCCCGCCGAGGGAGATGACGGCGACCTCGGTGGTGCCACCGCCGATGTCGACGACCATCGACCCCGAGGGCTCGGCGATCGGGAGGCCGGAGCCGATGGCCGCGGCCATGGGCTCCTCGATGGTGTAGGCCCGGTCCCTTTTACAAATCTAACGCTCCGGCAAAAAGGGAGAGGGGAAACCTCGGGGGGCGCGGCACATTTAAAAAA
>QGUS01000388.1 GCA_003242515.1 Actinomycetota bacterium | reverse complement strand
CGCTGCAAGCAGGCCACCCGCCTACGCCCGAGCCGGCCCGCCCCGCGCCCACACCCCCCCCCCCCGCACCGCCCCCGCCGCTCGGCGGCGCGCTTCTCCAGGAACGCGGTCACACCCTCGACGGCGTCCTCGGTCGAGGTGACCAGGGTCAGGCCCGCCTGCAAGCGATCCAGGGCGGCGTCGAAGTCGGAGTCGGAGATCCCGTAGAAGGCGTCCCGCCCCAGGGCCGTGACGATCGGGCTCTTCGAGGCCAGTGCGTCGACCACCCGGTCCACCTCCGCGTCGAGCTGCTCACGGGGCACCACCCTGCTCACCGCCCCGAGAGCCAGGGCCTCCTCCGGAGTGATGATCCGCCCGGTGAGCATCAGCTCCAACACCGCCTTGCGGGGCATGGCCCGCATCAGCACCGCGGAGATCATCATCGGCCACAGCCCCACCCCGATCTCCGGTGTCCCGAGGCGGGCGCCCTCGACGCAGATGGTGACGTCGCAGGCGACGGCCAGGCCGAAGCCTCCGGCGAGTGCGTCGCCGTTCACCCGGGCCACGGTCGGCTTGCCGCCGCGGACCATCATGCGGAACAGGTCGGCTAGACGCCCCCGCTGCTTGTGGAGGCCGATGGGGTCGTCGGCGAAGGAGCCGCTCAGGTCCCCGCCTGCGGAGAACGCCCGGTCACCGGCGCCCGTGTAGACGATCACCCGAACGTCGGGGTCGGCGACGGCCTCCGCGGTCGCATCGCAGAGCCCGTCCATCGCCTCCACGGACATCGGGTTCCGCCGGTCGGGGTCGTCGATGGTCACCGTGGCGCGAAACCCTGATTTCTCGTATCGAATCAGCAACAGCGGGCCTCCAACACGCGCGGAGAGTGATACCGTCGCCCCATGCTATGGCTTGCTCTGGTTCTCTTCATCGCATTGGCGATTGCGGTGCTCCGGGGCGGGCGTCTGGTCAATCTCGGTGACATCGAGCTGAACGGCTGGTGGCTCCTCTTTATCGCCCTGGGGCTGCAGGCGGGGACCAACTGGCTGCCGGAGAGCGCCACGGGCCTCGGCGTCCCGATGATGCTCCTCTCCTATGTCCTCCTCATCCTCATGGTGGGCATGAACCGGTCCAAGCCAGGCATGTGGATCGCCGGCATCGGCGTGCTCGCCAACTTCCTCGTCATCGCGGTCAACGGTGGCATGCCCGTGCTCGCCGAGGCGGCCAAGGTCGCCTCCGGCTTCACCATCACCGAGCCCGACCTGAGCAACTCGGTCAAGCACGTGCTCCTGGACGAGAGCTCGCGGCTCACCTTCTTCGCCGACGTGATCCCGCTCCGGCTCGCCAACATCGGCCAGGTGATCAGCCTCGGCGACGTGTTTCTCGCCCTGGGGTTGGGGATGTTCCTCGAGTACGAGCTGCGGCGGCCCCGCCGCTACTTCCGGAGGGGCGCCCAGGCAGAGTCGGGCACGGCCCACCGGCAGAGCCAGAACCGGGACTAGGCCGGGCGGTGCTCAGGCCCGGGCCGGTACCAGCCGGTCCCGCCTCTCCAGCACCTTGCGCAGCGCGGCGACGACCTCGGGGTCGTACTCGTAGGCCACTCCGGCGTGGAGGCTCTCCAGGACGGACAGCGGGCTGGCCCCCGGCTCGTTGAGCTTCC
>QGUS01000118.1 GCA_003242515.1 Actinomycetota bacterium | reverse complement strand
ACGACGCCGCGGTGAAGGCGGTCTACCTCTCCGACGACGGCATCTGTTCCGGGGTCGGCCCGGGCCAGGTGGTGATCGACACCTCGACCATCGACCCCGCCACCGTCATCGAGGTGGGGGAGGCGGTGGACGCCACCGGCGCTCGCTTCCTCGACTGTCCGGTCTCGGGCAGCGTCTCCGTGGTGGAGGCCGGCAACCTCACGATCATGGCCGGTGGCACCGCCGCTGACGTCGAGGCGGCCCGGCCGGCGCTCGACCCCATCGCCGGGCGGATCATCCACACGGGCGCCCGGGGGACCGGGGCGGCCATGAAGCTCGCCATCAACTCCCTGGTCCACGCCATGAACGTCGCTCTCGCCGAGGCGCTGGTCCTGGCCGAGCGGGCGGGGATCGACCGCAAGGTCGCCTACGAGGTCTTCGCCAGCGGGGCGACCGGCGCCCCGTTCGTCCACTACAAGCGGCAGGCGTTCGAGGATCCCGAGAACACCCCGGTCGCGTTCAGCCTCGACCTGGTCCAGAAGGACCTGGAGCTGATCACTGGCCTGGGGGAGCGCACCGGCACCCCGCAGCCCGCGGCGAAGACGGCGCTCGACCTGGTACGGGAGGCCAACGAGGAGGGCTACGGCGAACGCGACATGAGCGCCGTGGCCGAGTTCCTGAGAGGGAGGGCAGGCTGATGGCGCAGCACATCGTGAAGAAGGCCCGGGACATGGTCTTCACCACCCCGGTGGAGCACGCCGGCAACAGCGAGGGCTACACGGCCGACTACACCGTCTCCGAGGCCAACGGCGCCCTGCACACCGGCTTCCGGGTGTCGAAGCTGGAGCCCGGCGGCTGGGTGGGGGCGCACGTCCACAGCTACGAGGAGAGCTTCTACGTCATCGACGGCGAGCTGATCGTGGACACCCCCGAGGGGAGCGTCGTCGCCACCGCCGGCGACTATGGCCTGATCCCCACGGCCACCCCTCATGCGCTCCGCAACGTCTCCGACCGGGTGGTCACCTTCGCCGAGGTGATGGTCCCGGTTCCCCGGGAGCGCTTCGAGTACGACACCTACAGGGTGGCCCCCGTGCCGCAGACGGACCCGATCCGCATCGACCCCCGGGACCCCCGCAACCGCAATTACGGGCACATCAGCCCCGAGAACATGGCCCCGGAGAACCAGACGCAGGACAAGCTCGCCCAGAGCGCGTCGATGCGGACCGCCCTGCTCGTCTACTCGGGCATCTCCGTCAAGATGATGATCGACTCGGACCTCGGGTCGGACCTGCACACGATGTTCATGGTCCAGTACGTGCCCGGGGGGTTCGCCGGCCCGCACGACCACCCGCTCGAGGAGACCTACCTCTTCCTCGAGGGCGAGGCGATCGGCGTCTTCGACGGCGAGGAGTACCACCTCGAGGCAGGCGACATCGCCTGGGCCGGTGTCGGATGCGTCCACGAGTTCCGCAACGCGTCGGACACGAACGTCGTCCGCTGGCTGGAGACGGCTGCACCCCAGCCGCCCGGTCGCCACTCCTATCGATTCCGAAGGGACTGGACCTATCTGGAGAATGCCCTGGCCCTCGAACTGGGCCAGAGCGGAAAGGAAAGCAATGAGTGAGTTCCCCGTTGCCACCAGCCCCGCTCCGGGCGTCATGGGGGTCGACTGGGAGGTCCGCGTCGACTTCGAGCGGCTCCGGCAGTACCGCCTCGCCCGGGTGCGGCAGATGATGGAGGAGCACGACCTCGGGGCCGTCCTCCTGTTCGAGACCTCGAACATCCGTTACGCCACCTCGACCCAGATCGGCTACTGGGCCTTCAACAAGGGCGAGCGCTACGCCCTGATCACCCGGAAGGGCCGGCCCCGCATCTGGGACTTCGGGTCGGCCGCCAAGGCCCACCGCCTCCAGCTGCCCCACTGGTACGACGAGGAGAACTCGGTCGGCGGCAACACCGGTCTCCAGGGCGCCATCGGCCCCGAGGCCGGCCTGCACAAGCACGCCGCCCAGGAGATCAAGTCGGTCCTCGCCGAGGAGGGCCTGGCCGGCGAGCGGCTCGGCGTCGACATGGCCGAGACGGCCGTGATCCTCGCCCTCCAGGCCGAGGGCCTCAACGTGGTCGATGGCCAGCAGGCGATGATGCGGGCCCGGGAGATCAAGAGCCAGGACGAGATCATCCTGCTGACCCAGGCCTGCGCCATGGTCGACGGCGTCTACCAGGGGATCTACGAGATGCTCAAGCCGGGCATCCGCGAGTCCGACGTGGTCGCCTACGCCCACGCCCGGCTCTTCGAGATGGGCTCCGAGTTCGTCGAGGCCATCAACTCGATCGCCGGCGAGCGGTGCTCCCCGCACCCGCACGTGTTCAGCCGGCGGCCGATCCGCCCGGGCGGACAGGCCTACTTCGACATCATCCACACCTTCAACGGGTACAAGACCTGCTACTACCGGACCTTCGTCGTCGGCCGGGCCACCCAGGCGCAGCGTGACGCCTTCAAGCAGGCCCGGGAGTGGATGGACGCCGCCATCGACCTGGTCAAGCCGGGGACGACCACGGACCAGATCGCCCGGGTCTGGCCCGCCGCCCAGGAGTTCGGCTTCGCCGACGAGATGGACGCCTTCGGGCTCCAGTTCGGTCACGGCGTCGGCGTCGGCCTCCACGAGCGTCCCATCATCAGCCGGCTCAACTCGCTGGACGACCCCATCGAGATCAAGGAGGGCATGGTCTTCGCCCTGGAGACCTATGCGCCGGCGGCGGACGGACGCTCGGCCGCCCGCATCGAGGAGGAGGTCGTGGTGACCGCCGACGGGTGCAAGGTCATCACGCTGTTCCCCTGCGAGGAGCTGATGGTCGCCAATGCCTACTGATACCGCGGATCCCCGCTACGACTACGCGCTCCGGCCGCCCCGGCTGCCCCAGCCGGTGGACGAGTCGCTGGCGTCCGCGCCCATCGACCTGGACGTGCGGCTGGAGATGTACCGCAAGCTCCACCTGCTCCGGCAGTGGAGCAAACGGGCCCACGACCTGTTCCTGCAGAACCTGGTCAAGGGCACGACGCACCTGTCGCTCGGGCAGGAGGCGGTGGCCGCCGCCTTCAGCTCAGCGATGCGACCCGACGACTACACATTCGCCACCTACCGCGGGCACGCCCACTCGCTGTCCCGCGGCATGGACCCCGGAGAGGCCCTAGCCGAGCTGCTCGGACGCAAGAACGGCGTGCTCGGCGGCAAGGGCGGGTCGATGCACCTCACCGACGTGACCCGGGGGATGATGGGCTCCTACGCCATCATCGGCGCCCACCTCTGCATCGCCAACGGCGCCGCCTGGTCGGCCCAGATGCGGGGGACGGGTCAGGTGGCCGTGTGCTTCTTCGGTGACGGCACCACCAACATCGGCGCCTTCCACGAGGCCCTCAACATGGCGAAGATCTGGAACCTCCCGGTCGTCTTCGTCTGCGAGAACAACCTCTACATGGAGTACACGCCGATCGACCTGGTCACCGCCGTGCCCAGGCCGGCGGCGGACCGGGCCCCGGCGTACGGCCTCGAGCCGATCGTCGTCGACGGCAACGACCCCGACGCCGTGTACCTCGTCGCCAGGGAGGCGATCGAGCGTGCCCGGCGCGGCGAGGGCCCCTCGCTGATCGAGGCGCAGACCTACCGCCACGGCGGCCACTCCCGTGCCGACCCCGGCAAGTACCGGCCGCAGTCCGAGGTGGAGGCCTGGAAGGCCCGGGACCCGATCCCGATGTACCACGACCGGCTGCTCAAGCTCGGCACGCCCGAGGCGACCCTGACGGGCATCGAGCGCCAGGTCGCTGAGGTGGTCGACGCGGCCACCGAGTTCGCGAAGAACGGTCCCGAGCCGGGCCTCGAGGACCTGCTGGTCAACGTCTGGGCCGACGGAGGGGCGGAATGGCGGAACTGAGCTACCGCGAGGCGGTCGCCTACGGCATCGCCCAGGAGATGCGGCGCGACCCGCGCCTCGTCATGCTGGGCGAGGACATCGCGGCCGCGGGCGGCGTGTTCAAGACGACGGTGGGCCTGCTCGAGGAGTTCGGCCCCGACCGGGTGCGTGACACCCCGATCTCGGAGCAGGCGATCATCGGCGCGGCCATGGGCGCGGCGATGACCGGGATCCCGGTGATCGCGGAGCTGATGTTCTCCGACTTCATCGCCGTGACCTGGGACATGATCGCCAACGAGATCGCCAAGACCCGCTACATGACCAACGGGCAGGTGACCCTGCCGCTGGTGATCCGCACCGCCAACGGGGGAGGGGTGCGCTTCGGCGCCCAGCACTCCCAGTCGGTGGAGAACTGGTGCATGATGATCCCGGGCCTCAAGGTCGTGGCCCCGGCTACCCCCACCGACGTCGTCGGCCTGATGGCCGCGTCGGTGCGCGACCCCGACCCGGTGATCTTCTTCGAGCACAAGGCCCTGATGGCCACCTCCGAGGAGATCCCCGACGGAGAGATTGTCGACACCCTGGGCACCGCCAGGATCCGGCGCGAGGGCACCGACCTCACGATCGCCGCCCTGGCCGCCATGGTCCCCAGGGCGCTGGAGGCCGCAGAGATGCTGGCGGCCGACGGGATCTCCGCCGAGGTGATCGACGTCCGGAGCCTCGTTCCGCTGGACACCCGGACGATCCTGCAGTCCGTGGCCAAGACGGGCCGCTTCTACACCGTCGAGGAGAACCCCAGGGTCCTCGGGTGGGGCGCCGAACTGGTCTCGATCGTGTCCCACGAGGCGTTCTGGGATCTGGACGGGCCGTGCGTGCGCATCACCACGCCGCACATCCCGCTCCCGGCCGCGTCGTCCCTCGAGGATCTCGCCATCCCGTCGGTGCAGAAGATCTACGAGACCGTGAAGCGGACCATCGGAGGTGCTCCTTGAGCAAGCTCCTCCTCAAAGGAGGATGCGTTCTCACCCTGGGCCAGCGCACGCCCAACCACACACGTGCGGACGTGCTCGTGGAGAACGGGCGGATCGCCGAGGTGGCGCCTTCGGTACGCGCCCGTGACGCCGAGGTGGTCGACGCCACCGACACGATCGTGATGCCGGGCTTCGTCGACGCCCACCGGGTGCTGGCGCACACGCTCTTCCGCGGCGCCGGCCATCTGGGGGCTCCCCCGGCCGCCGGGCACTACGAGGCCGACGACCTCTACGCGGCCACCCTCCTCGGCCTGCTGTCCTCGGCGGAGGCCGGTTCCACGACGGTGGTCGACTGGGTCGAGCCGCGCGACCGGGCCTGCCTGGAGGCCGTGCTCCGAGCCCACGAGGACGCCGGGCTGCGGTCCGTCGTCGTGGTGGCCCGCGCCGCCGGCGTGAGCTTCGAGGACTGGAAGCGTCTCCTGACCCTTCCGGCTCCGGCAAACGTGGTGATCGCCGCAGGCAGTGACGAGCCCGGGCGGGTCCCGGACGCCGACATCCAGCAGCAGTGGGCCGCGGCCCGCTCGTCGGGTGTCCGCATCCACGCCCGGGCCGGCACCTCCACGGAGACCGCCGGCGCCGTGGCCCGTCTGGCCGGCCAGCTCGGCCCGGACGTGACGCTCGTCCACTGCACCCGCCTCTCACCCGAGGACCTGGACGCCATCAAGGCGGCGGGGGTATCCGTGGTGCTGGCCCCGTCCCAGGAGATGGCCGACGGTGTCGGGATGCCGCCGGTCCAGGACCTGATGGACCGCCAGCTCAAGCCCGGGCTCGGCGTGGGCGGGGAGAGGCGGGCCCCCGGCGCGGCCTTGGCCCAGATCGGGGCCGGGATCTCGTCCAACCACCCCCGACACTCCCCCCTAA
>QGUS01000117.1 GCA_003242515.1 Actinomycetota bacterium | reverse complement strand
TCAGCTGGAGTCATGGCGTTCTATCTCCGGTTCGGGAACCGGTTAAACGCCCTGACCCGGCCCGGGCGTTCCTAGAAGGGGTAGGGCTCCGGGACGGCCCCGGGCCCGAGGCGCCCCAGCTCGGCGCGGGCCACCGAACGGCGGTGCACCTCGTCCGGCCCGTCGGCGATGTGGAGCCACCTCCCCATGGCGTACATCTCGGCCAGGGGCCAGTCCTCGGTGAACCCGGCTCCGCCGAACAGCTGCATCGCCTTGTCGGCGACGGTGGTCAGCACCTGGGGCGCCACCACCTTGATCGCGGCGATCTCGATCCGGGCCCCCTTGGCCCCGTACCTGTCGATGAGCCAGGCGGTCTTGAGGACCAGCAGACGGGCCTGCTCGATCATGATCCGGGCGTCGGCGATCCACTCCCGGATCACCCCCTGCTCGGAGAGCGGCCTGCCGAAGGCGACCCGGGCCTGGGCGCGCTGGACCATGAGGTCGAGGCACCGCTCCGCGGCGCCGATCGCCCGCATGCAGTGGTGGATGCGGCCGGGGCCGAGGCGGGCCTGGGCGATGGCGAAGCCGCCGCCCCGCTCCCCCAGCAGGTTCTCCTTCGGCACCCTGACGTGGTCGAAGTGGATCTGCGGGTGGCCGCCGCGGTCGAGGTACCCGAAGACCTTGAGGTCGCGCTCCACGGTGACCCCGGGCGTGTCCATCGGGACGATCACCATCGACTGCCGGTGGTACGGGTCGGCGTCCGGGTCAGTGACGCCCATCACGATGGAGAACCTGCACCGCTGAGACGACGCACCCGACGAGAACCACTTGCGGCCGGTGATCACCCACTCGTCGCCGGCGTCCTCGATCCGGGTGCGGATGTTGGTGGCGTCCGAGCTGGCCACGTCGGGCTCGGTCATGGAGAAGCAGGATCGGATTTCCCCGGCGAGGAGCGGCTTCAGCCAGTGCTCCTTCTGCTCGGGGCTCCCGAACATGTGCAGGATCTCCATGTTCCCGGTGTCCGGCGCCGAGCAGTTGAGCGCCTCCGGGGCGAGGTGGGGGCTGCGCCCTGTGATCTCGGCCAGCGGCGCGTACTCCAGGACCGACAGGCCCGCGCCGTGCTCGGCGTCGGGGAGGAACAGGTTCCAGAGGCCGCGGGACCGCGCCTCACGCTTCAGGTCCTCGAGGATCGGGGGGTGATGGTGCGGGTCCCCCGCCTCACGCATCTGCTCCCTGTAGACCGGCTCGGCCGGGTAGACATGCTCTTCCATGAACTCGAGGAGCTTCTGACGCAGCTCCTCGACGCGAGGCGAATACGAGAAGTCCATCTCGCGTTGAACGCTACCCGCCGGACCAGGGGGGCCGGTCCGCTGACGGAGGTTCTTCCGCGGTCCCCTCGTCCGGGTCGTCGTAGCCGAACTCGGGGATCGGCGCGGCGACGGGACGGGAGGCGCCGAGCTCGCTGATCAGCATCCAGCCCGCCAGAGCCGCGGCGAAGAGCAGGCCCCGGCTGAAGGCGAACACCCCGCCGACGGCCGCGGTGCCGATGAACACCGCCCGGGCGATCCCCTGGGCCCGTTGGGGCGCGACCCGGTGGAGGAAGGCGAGCAGGAGGTGCCCGCCGTCGAGGGGGCGGATGGGCAGCCAGTTGAGGAGCCCCCAGACGATGTTGGCGTAGAAGATGACCTGGACCGCCAGGCCGGCGAGGCCGCGGAACGGCCCCCAGACCTCCGAGACCGCCCACACCACCCCGGCGAGGAGGAACCCGGCCAGCGACCCGGCGGCGGAGACGAGGGCGGTCCTGCCGGGCGTCACTCCCGACACCGGGGTGGTCCAGCGGGTAAGCCCGCCGAGGCCGGCGAGCTCGATCTCCACCTCCGATCCGAGCCGGCGCGCGGTGAGCGCGTGGCCGAGCTCGTGCACCAGCAGGGAGAGGAAGACGGCGCCGATCCAGACGGCCAGCCCGCCCGGCCGCCTCAGTCCGCTCAGCCACCCGAGCAGGACCACGACGACCACCACCGAGGGATGGATCGAGACGGGGACGCCGAACAACCTGAACCGGGCCAACACGGCCCATGATGGCCCAACGGTGATGCCAGCGCATCCGGGTAGCCTCGGGCCATGCACGACGATCTCCGAGCGGCGGTCGCCGCCGACATGCCACGGCTCAAGGGCCTCCTCGCCGACCTGGTGCGGATGGAGTCCGTCAGCGCTCCCGGCTACGACCCCGCCAGGGTGCGCGCGGCCGGAGAGACCCTGGTGGCGATGCTCACCGAGATGGGCTTCGAGAACGCCCGACTGCTCGAGGCCTCCAAGGGACACCCCGCCGTCTTCGCCGAGAAGCCGGCCCCTCCCGGCGCCCCCACCGTGCTCCTCTACGCCCACTACGACGTCCAGCCCCCGGGCCCGGCGGAGGAGTGGGAGACCGGCCCGTTCGAGCCGTTCGAGAGGGACGGCCGCCTGTACGGCCGCGGCGCGTCGGACGACAAGTCCGGGATCGTCATGCACCTGGGCGCGATCGCGGCGCACGGGGACGACCTGCCGGTCGGCGTGCAGCTGTTCTTCGAGGGCGAGGAGGAGGCCGGCTCCGAGGGCCTCGAGGAGATCCTCCAGAAGCACAGGGACCTCCTCCGCCCGGACGTGATCGTCATCGGCGACGGCGAGGTGTGGGACGCCGACACCGGCGCCCTCCTCTACTCGCTGCGGGGCATCGCCGCCGTGGTGGTGGAGGTCCGCACGCTGGCCGCCGCCGTCCACTCCGGCCAGTACGGCGGCTCCTACCCGGACGCCCTGATGGCCCTGTCCCGCATGCTGGCATCGCTGCACGACGACGACGGCTCCGTGGCCGTCGCGGGCCTCGTCGACGAGGAGCTCCCCGGCGGCATCGACTACCCGCTGGACCGGTTGCGGGACGAGGTGAAGCCGGTCGACGGCCTGGAGCTGATCGGAAAGGGCTCCGTGGCTTCGCGTCTGTGGTCGCGTCCGGCCGTGTCGATCCTCGCGATCGACGCCCCGCCGGTCTCCGAGGCGATCAACCAGCTCGTGCCCGTGGCCCGGGCGAAGGTGAGCATGCGGATCCCGCCGCGCCAGGACGCCCGCGACGCCCTTGAGAAGCTGAAGGCCCACCTGCTGGCCCACGCGCCGTGGGGCGTCCAGGTCACCTTCGGCCACGAAGACCTCGGCGAGGCGACCACCCTCGACCTGGACAGCGACGCGGTCCGCGCATGGAAGGTGGCGTTCCGGGAGGCGTTCGGGACGGAGGCGGTGGAGATCGGCGCCGGCGGGTCGATCCCGTTCATCGCCACCTTCAAGGAGCTGTTCCCGGGTGCGCCGATACTCGTGACCGGCTGCGGCGACCCGCACTCGTCGATCCACGCCCCCAACGAGTCCCAGCACCTCGGCGCCCTGGAACGGGCGACCCTGGCGGAAGCGATCGCTCTCCGCCTGCTGGCTTCCGACTGAACCAGCAGCACCGGATGCCGATTCAGCCGTCCCGCTCGGGGCGGCTGAATCCGTTCTGCCTCCACGCCTCGTACACCGCCACCGCGACCGTGTTGGACAGGTTGAGCGAGCGGACCCCGGGGACCATCGGGAGCCGGACCCGGCCGGTGACCCACGGGGCGTTGGCCACCTCCGGCGCCAGGCCGACCGACTCCGGGCCGAACAAGAACGCGTCCCCGGGCCGGTACCCGACCTCCGTGTAGAGGGTCTCCCCTCCCACCGTGAACGCCCACACCCGCTCGGGCCTGACCGCGTCCAGCCACGCCTCCAGGTCCGGGTGGACGGTGACGGACGCCAGGTCGTGGTAGTCGAGCCCCGCCCGCCGCAGCTGCTTGTCCTCCAGCACGAACCCGAGCGGCTCGATGAGGTCTAGGTCGCAGCCGGTGCACGCAGAGAGACGGATCACGTTCCCCGTGTTGGGCGGGATCTCCGGCTGGTGGAGGACGATGCGGAACATCAGAAGAGGCGGAGGTGGTTGCTCTCCGTCTCCTTCAGCCCGGCGTAGTCCACCTCGATCGCCTTGATCCCGTTGGCCTCGGCGTAGGTGCGGGCCTGGGGCGCGATCTCCTCGGCGGCGAAGATCCCCCGCACCGGGGCGAGACGGGAGTCGAGGTTGAGCCGCTCCAGGTAGCGGACGAGCTGGGTGACGCCGTCGATGTTGCCGCGCCGCTTCACCTCGACGGCGACGGTCCCGCCGTCGGGGTCGGCGCAGAGCATGTCGACGGGTCCGATGTCGGTCGGGTACTCGCGGCGGATCAGCTCCAGCCCCTCCTCGAGCACCCAGGGCTTCTCGGCGAGCAGCCTCTGGAGGTGGGCCTCGACGCCGTCCTTATCCAGCCCGGGCTCCTCCCCCAGCTCGTGGGTGACGTCCTCGTAGATCTCGTGGAGCCAGATGGTGAGCCGCTCCCGCTTCGAGTTGGTGACCACCCAGCGGTCCTCTTGCTGCTCCAGCACGTTGGGGGCCACCATCCAGTTGAGCGGCTTGGAGGCGTTGCCGTCGGAGTGGATCGCCAGGGTGCCGTCCGCCTTCACCATGATCAGGCGGGTTGCCTCGGGGAGCCGGGCCGTGAGCCGGCCCTCGTACTCCACGCTGCAGCGGGCGATCACCAGTCTCATGCGCCGGCCAGGGTAGGAGAGGTCAGGCGCCCGTTCGCTTCGTGGGCCGGGTGAAGACGAACCAGAGCCCGATCACCATGACGACCGCCATGGCGATGCGGACCCAGGTCAGCTCGACCAGGAGGATCCCGGAGACGCCCACGGAGACGACGATGGCCGCGGCGGCGAACCACTTCGCCTTGATGCTCAGCCCGTGGGCCTGGTAGTCCCGGATCATCGGGCCGAAGTACGGGTGGGAGAGAAGCCAGTCGTACATCCGGTCCGACGACATCGAGAAGAAGAAGGCCGCCAGCAGCACCAGGTCGAAGGTGGGGATGCCGGGCAGGTAGCTCAGCGGCAGCAGGGCCAGGCACAGGAGTCCCAGCACGAAGTAGAGGCCCCTGGTCAGCGGATTGCGGGCCTTCCTGCGCCGTCCGGCGGTCACAGCCACCTCCTCAACGTAGACCGGGCCGTTCACGACGGCGAGTCGCCAAAACCGGTCTACTACCTTCATGTCAGCACGACAGGAGACCACCCATGCCCATCGCCTCACCCGAGACCTACCGAGAGATGCTCGCCCGGGCCCGGAGCGAGAAGTTCGCCTTCCCCGCCATCAACGTGACCTCCTCGTCCACCCTCCTCGCCGCCCTGGAGGGGTTCGCCGAGGCGGAGTCGGACGGGATCATCCAGGTCTCCTACGGCGCCGGCGAGTTCGCGTCTGGGCAGTCCAACAAGGACATGGCCCTCGGTGCCCGCGCCCTGGCGGAGTTCGCCAACGTCGTCGCCGGGCGGTACCCGGTCAACGTGGCGCTGCACACCGACCACTGCCCGCCCGACCGGGTGGACGGGTTCATCCGCCCGCTGCTCGCCGAGTCGAAGGCGCGGCGTGAGAAGGGCCTCCCGCCGCTCTTCCAGAGCCACATGCTCGACGCCTCCAACCTGCCCATGGAGGAGAACCTGGCCCTGGCCGACGAGCTGCTCACCCTCTGCGCCGAGCTGGACGTGATCCTCGAGCTCGAGATCGGCATCGTGGGCGGCGTCGAGGACGCCACCGACAACGAGAACGTCGACCGCTCCAAGCTCTACACCTCCCCCGAGGACATGGTGCGGGTGACGGAGGTGCTGGGGCCGTTCGACCGGGGCATGTACCTGCTCGCCGCCGGGTTCGGGAACGTCCATGGCGTCTACAAGCCGGGCGCCGTCCAGCTCCGCCCGGA
>QGUS01000116.1 GCA_003242515.1 Actinomycetota bacterium | reverse complement strand
GTCGACTCCCTCACGAGGCTCGTGGACGACGTGGCTGGCCGGGTGGGAGGGGAGCCGGGACGGCGGATCGTCAGGGCCGGCGCCGCCCTGCCCGAGGGGGTGGAGCGTGTCGTCGCCGCCTTCAAGGAGCCCCGGTCGCTGTTCCGACGGCGCAAGGCCGAGCCCGCCCGGTACGGGGAGGCCCGCCGGGAGGTGGAGGCGCTGCTGGCGCCCGTGACCGCCGTGGTCACCGCCCGGGCCCGGGCCCTGGCCCAGGTGGCGGAGCTGGCCGTCGAGGCCGCCCGCCTGCGCTCTTTCGTCGACACCTGAGCGGCCCGCCGGAGGACGCCTCTAACCTCGCCCCATGGAAGACCTGGCCCTCTTGGAGCGGTCCTGGATGGCACCACTGATCCGATCGACGGCGGTCCTCGTCATGGCCTTCGGCGTCTCGTTCCTGGCACGGCGCCTGGGAAGCGGCACCGTGGCGAGGATCGAGCAGAAGAACCCCCGCAACGCCCGCCGTGCGACCACCTGGTGGATGCTGATGCGCCGGGTGGTGAACATCGTGGTCACGGTCGTCGCCATCCTGAGCCTCTTCGAGATCTGGGGGCTCAGCCTCACCCCGTTCGTCGCCGTCGGCGCGGCGGTCGCCGCGGGCATCGGCTTCGGGGCCCAGAATCTGGTGCGGGACGTGCTCGCCGGCTTCGTGATCCTGTCGGAGGACCAGTACGCGGTGGGGGACCGCGTGGAGCTCATCGGCGTGACCGGGGTGGTCGAGGACGTGCAACTCCGGGTCACGGTGCTGCGGGACGACGACGGCGTCGTCCACTTCGTCCCCAACGGGGAGATCAAGGTCTCGTCGAACTTCAGCCGCCGCTAGGCGCGGTGGGCTGCGATCACCCGCAGCGCGCTCGGGCTCCAGGCGATCGTCGCCGCCTCCGCCAGGCCCAGGCTCTCGCCGTCCGCCTGGAGCGACATCGGCGGGTCGGCCCGCAGCTCGAGCCGGTCGACCTCCTCCCAGACCTCGGCGCCCTTGATCTTCGTGAGGTCCCTCCCGAAGACCGCGTCGAAGGCGATCTGGGGAACCCGGGTGCGGCGGATGCGGTCGAGCGTGAAGACCGTCATCGGGGCCGGGGCCGAGTCGGAGATGCGGAGCGGGATCCGGCCGAAGAAGGTGTAGACGTCGCGGAACTGGACCAGGACCGTCGATGCCACCGTCTCGTAGCCCTCCGTGGCGACCGTCACGTGGGGCTTCCGGGAGGCGAACTTGCCGAGGGCGACCCCGACGGCGGTGCGCATGTAGTGGATCGACCCGAACCGGTACTTCCGGTAGGGATCCTGGTCGGCCCGGGAGACCACCTCGGCGTCGAGACCGGCGCCGCAGGCGAAGATGGCGTGGTGGGTCGTCTCGATCGACCCCCGGGGGACCACGATGGTGGCGACCCCGATCGGGACGGGCGGCTGGTCGGAGGCGATGAACCGGGCGGCCCTGGCGGGCTTGGACGGGACCCCGAGGAGACGGGCCACCACGTTCGTGGTCCCGGCGGGCACGATCCCGAGCGCGGCCGGGGTGCCGACGAGGCCCTGGGAGACGTGATGGACCATGCCGTCACCGCCCATCGCCACGACCACGTCGAACCCGTCCGCGGCCGCGGCAGCGGCCATCTCGGACGCCTCGGTGGCCGACGACGGCCACATGGCGACGGCCTCGTGGGCCGAGGAGAGGGCCGACATGACGTCGCGGTGGGCGCCGCCGGTGAACTGTGAGGCGACGGGGTTGGCGATGACGGCGATACGAGCCACTTGCGTGCGAGGGTACCGATGTACGCTGCCAACTCGTGGAAGACCCGTCTACGACCAGCCAGGAGCCCGAGCGGCATCCGCACGCCCCCCTGTTCCGACTCGTCAACGGCGAGGGCGACGGGGCGATCCTCGGCATAGCAGCGGGCGACACCGCCGGCGGCGCCTGGGAGCTCGGCTACTCGGCGATCACCGCCCAGGCCGCGGTCATCGCCTACGAGCTGATCGAGCACGGCCGGATCAGGCGGGACGGCCTGCGGGCGGCGATCCTCGAGCTCGACGGCTCCCTCGACGAGGAGCCCGTCTACCGCGCCGAGACCCCATCGTTCCGAGCCTGGCTCGACCGCGCCCGGGCAGGGGAGATCGGTCCCAACGACGCGCCCTCGAACGACGGGCTCTCCCGGGCCGTCGTGGTGGGAGTGGCGTTCCGGAAGCACCCGGACCGCCTCGTCGACGAGACCCTGGCGCTCTGTGAGATCTTCGACCGCGAGCCCGGCACGGTGGCGGCATGCGTCATGGCGGCCGCCGCGGCCGCCGCGCTCAGCTACGCCCAGTCGGGGATGGACCTGATCTCCGGTGTGGCCGAGGTCGTGATCCCGGCCATCGAGGTCATCGACCCGGACGGTGCGGACGCCCCGAGACTCGCCGGCCTGGAGGACTCGCTGAAGCGCCTGCTCGGGCACGTCGGCGTCACCGACGGGCAGGAGGCGCTCGAGGTGGTGGGCGGTGACGTGAGCGACCCGCTGCAGGCCGTGCAGGCCGGGATGCTCCTCGCCGCGGTGGCCAACGAGCGGCCCCACCTCACGGTGGAGCAGGCGGCCCGCATCGGGGGCAGCCCCCTGGCCGCCTTCGTGGGCGGCATCGTCGGGGCCAGGGTCGGCATCCGGGCGTGGCCGTGGCCCTTCGCCAACGACACCTGGTTCGCCGAGCTGGGCCGGCGACTGGTGCGGGGCCCCTACAGCCTCGAAGGGCTGCCCATCCCGTACGCGGTGGAGCAGCACCTCACCTACGGGACCCGGCCCGACTATCTCTGAACCAGGTCCCCGGGCGCCCAGGTGCGAGGCCCGTCGTCCACCTTCCGCAGCACCCACCAGGCCGCGGCAACCAGCAGGCCGAGCACGCCCATGGCCGCGCTGCGGCCCCAGCCGGCGAAGTCGACGACGAGCGCCCAGATCAGCGGGCCGAGGATGGTGGCGAACCGGCCGACCGTGGCGTACAGGCCGTAGAACTCACCGAGGTGCCGGGGCGGGGAGATGCGGGTCATCACCACCCGGTCGGCCGCCCAGGTGGCGCCGAGGGCGACACCGCCCACCGGCCCGAGCACCCAGGCCAGGCTCCGGGTCCCGCTGACTCCGGCCGCCACGACGGCCAGCAGGCCCACCACCCAGACGACCAGCACGATGCGGAGCATCCGCACCGGGGACACCCGGTCGAGCAGGCGGGCGGCGCCGAGGCCTCCGGCGATGGCCGCGGCGATGGCGGAGCCGAGCAGCAGGCTGACGTCCGTGCTGGTCATCTCCAGCTCCTCCATCACGTACCGGGCGAGGAATCCGGCCAGCAGCGTGTTGATGGCGTCGGTGTAGAGGAAGCGGCCGACCAGGAACCGGGTCACCCCGTCGTATCTGCGGGCCGTTCCCCAGGCGGCCACCACGCGGCGGGCGACGTCGCCGAGCCCGGGCTTCGGGTCGGGGGTCGGACGGGGGTGCTCCTCGACCCACACGAAGGCGGGGATCGAGAAGACCAGGAAGGCCAGGGCGAGGGTGCGGAACGTCCCGGCGTGGCCCCAGCCGAGGACGTCGTGGGCGACGAGCCCGATGCCGAGACCGACGAAGGATCCGAGGTAGCCCATGCCGACGCCCAGTCCGGAGACCCAGCCGCGGTTCTCCGGGGTGCTCACCTCCACCAGGAGGGCGTCGTAGACGACCGAGCCCGTGTTCACGCCGACGATGGCGACGAAGAGCAGGACCAGCGTCAGCGGCTCGGGGCCGGTGTCGAGGAAGAAGGTGGCCGCGACCGCCACCAGCGTGGTGAGGCGGAGAGCCGGCAGGCGGATGCCGGTGGCATCGGTCCGGGCGCCGGCCCATGGGGCCAGGAACACCACCACGATCGCGGCTGCGATCTGGACCGCGGCGAGGTGGCTGTCGGGGCGGCCGACGTCGCCCATCCATTCGGGGATGTAGAGGCCCACGACGCCCAGGGCGAAGATCGTGTTGGCCAGGTCGTAGATGACCCAGGACCACACCGAACGCCGCGCCGGCAGGCCCGTCACGCCCGCCTCAGAAGGTGACGGCGACGGAGATCAGCTCGTCGCGCCCGAGGAGGCCGGCCGCGGCCTGCATCGCCCGCGCCACCTCGGAGAGCGGGAACTGGTGCGACACCAGGTCGTCGATGCGCGGGTCGGACTCGAGCTGCTTGGTCGCCCACTGGTAGCCGACGAGGGTGGCGCTGATCGCGCCCTTCAGGGTGAGCTGCTTCGCCACGATCACGTCGGAGAGGAAGTGGAGCGCCCGGTTGCCCTTGGTGGAGGCGAGGATCACCCGGCCGCCGGTCCGGACCAGGTCGAGGGCGGTGAAGAGGGCCTCCGGGTCGTCGGAGGTGACGTCGATGACCACGTCGGGCCTCCGGCCGAGATGGGACGCGATCTCGGCGGCGATGTCGTCGGTCTCGGCGTCGACGGCCATGTCGGCGCCCAGCTTTTTCGCCAGCTCGAGACGGTCGCGGTCGTGGGTCAGACCCGTGATGCCGACCCAGCTGGCGCCCGCGGCCTTGGCGGCGATGAGACAGGCGAGGCCGCGCGGGCCGGGGCCGAGGATCAGGACGCTCTCACCCGGCTGCAGCGCGGGGAGCTCGACCGCCCAGGTGTAACCCGTGGCGAGGGGATGGACGAAGGTCGCCACCTCGGCAGGGACGTCGTCGGTGACGGGATGCAGCCTGGCGTTGGGGTCGAGGTAGACGTACTCCGCCATGCCGCCCCAGAGGCCCGGAGGCTCCGAGGAAGGGATGCGCCCGTAGGAGTTGGTGGGCTTGCGGCCCGAGCAGGTGGAGAGGTTGAGCTGGCACCGCATGCAGATGCCGCAGCGGATCGTCGGCTCGACCACCACCCGGGTCCCGACCGGGTAGGGGATGCTCGGCCCCTTCACCGCGACGCGGCCGACGATCTGGTGACCCGGCACCAGCGGGTAGATGATGTCGGGGGCCTCGCCCTTCCACAGCTGGACGTCGACGCCGGAGATACCCGTCGCCTCGACGGCCAGCCAGCCGCCCTCCTCGGCCGGGGTGAGCTCGAGAGTCGTCGGCGCGAAGTGGCGCGGCTCGACGAGCAACATCGCTCTGGCCTGCATCCCGGGCTCCATCCCGACCGAGTGTAAACCCGCGTTCCAGGGCGGGCCTCCGGTCAGCCCCTGGCGAGCAGTTCGGTGATCGCGGTCATGCCCCGTTCCACCTCCTCGTCGCTGGTGGCGTACGAGAGGCGGAGGAACCCGGGCATGCCGAACGACTCGCCCGAGACGGTGGCGACTCCGGCCTCCCCGAGGATGGCCAGGGCGAGGTCGTCGGTCGTGGCCCAGCGGTCACCGAGGTGGGCGCTGAAGTCGGGGAACACGTAGAACGCCCCCTCCGGTTCCCGGCAGGTGACCCCCGGGATCGCCGTCACCATCTCGCACATCAGCCGGCGGCGGCGGTCGAAGGCCTCCTTCATCGCGGTCACCGTGTCCTGCGGGCCGGTGAGCGCGGCGATCGCCGCCTGCTGGGAGACGTTGGAGACGTTGCCGGTGGCGTGGGACTGGAACCGCTCCATGGCCGCCACCACGTCCGGCGGGGCGATGGCCCACCCGACACGCCAGCCGGTCATGGCAT
This sequence comes from Actinomycetota bacterium, assembly GCA_003242515.1. Taxonomy (GTDB): domain Bacteria; phylum Actinomycetota; class Acidimicrobiia; order Spongiisociales; family ZC4RG35; genus ZC4RG35. Next base: position 175 of record QGUS01000116.1, on the reverse strand, counting down.
AGCTCTTGGCTACTCCGTTGACCAGGACGAGCCGGTCCGGGTCGGCGCCGTTGGCGGCGATCGTCGGGGCCGACTCCGGATGGAAGTAGGCGAGGCGCTGGTAGATCTCGTCGGAGATCACCCAGATGCGATTCTCGTTGGCCCACCTGGCGATCTCGGCGAGTTCCTCCTCGGA
>QGUS01000115.1 GCA_003242515.1 Actinomycetota bacterium | reverse complement strand
CTCGGGAACACCTGTTACCGCTGGCCCGGCGGTCCGGACCGCTGCGCCGCGTCCCCCCCTCCCCCCCCCGCCCGCCCCGGCGGCCACCAGCCGGCGGGCGAACTCGACCAGGCCGGTCTTGTCGTGGACCGAGACCAGGACCCTCATCCCCATATCACCCTCTCCCCCTCTAGACGGAGCCGTCCCGAGACGAACGCGGACACGATCTCCGGGTACACGCGGTGCTCCACCTCCTTGATCCGGGCGTGGAGCGTCGACGGGTCGTCGCCGGAGAGGACCGGCACCTCCTCCTGGACGACGATCGGGCCGTGATCGACCTCTTCGTCGACGAAGTGGACCGTCACCCCGGTGACGGCCACACCGGCCTCCAGGGCCGACTCGACGGCACGGGCACCGGGGAAGGCGGGCAGCAGCGACGGATGGATGTTGAGGATCCGGCCCGGGAACCGGGCGACGAACGCCGGCGACAGGATGCGCATGAACCCCGCCAGGACCACCCCCTTCGCCCCGGCCTCCTCGATGGCGTCGGCGAGGGCGATGGAGAAGGAGGACCTGTCGGGATGGTCGGAGAAGCGGATCACCTTCGCGTCGACCCCGGCGCCGCGGGCCAGGTCGAGGGCGCCGGCACCGGGTCGGTCGGACAGGACGAGGCGGATCCTGTCGCGCACCTCAGGTCGGGCGAGCAGGGCTGCGAGGTTGGTGCCCGTTCCCGATGCGAGCACTGCGATGTCGATCATCCCTCCCGGGGTGGCGTCCGGGCGGGAGTGTAGAGACCGCGCCGGTGGCCACATCCGGCCGTCTGGAACCGTTCGGCACCCTCGAGACATCTACTCTCATGACGTGAGCGACAACCAGACGCCCCGCATCCCCCACTGGGCGGCGCCGGTGGCCCTAGCCGTGCTGGTGGTGGTCCTCGGCGCGGTCGCCCTGCTCAGGGGCGAGGGCAACCCGGACCCGATGACCCCGGAAGGGGCCCTCCACCTCTATCTCGAGGGGATCGCCGACTCGGACTACGACCAGGCCCTGCGCTTCCTCGACCCCGAGAGCTTCGCGGGATGCACCGCCGACGACATCGACCGTTCGGTGGGGTTCACGAACCCCTTCACCGCGATCCATCTGGACACGAACGAGCGGAACGGCAGGGCCACCGTCCGCATGGAGTTCCGGTTCGGCCAGGGCCTGGGCTCCTATTCGCAGCACGAGGACTTCGACATGGTGCAGCGTGACGGGTTCTGGTACGTGACCGGCAACCCCTGGCCCATCTACTGGGACTCCTGCCGATGACCGCGTTCCTCATCCTCGCCGTCGTACTGATCGGGGTCGTGGCCGCCATCGTCTTCGCCGTCTCCGCCATCGGCCGGCGCTCCCGCCCGGAGGCGCGTGGCGACGATGTCTCCGCCGGGGCGGACGTGATCACCTACCTGCTGCTCGCCGCTGCGGTGATGGTCTTCGTCTTCTACCTGGCGTCCCTGGGCAGGGTCGCATTCCCCTCGGATGGTTTCGTGTTCGCCCCCGAGAGGCAGGTGGCCAGCGCGCTGGCCGCCATGGCCGTGTCCGGCCCGGTGACGGTCGTCCTCTGGAACCGCCAGCGCCGCAAGCGCCTTCGCGGCGAGAGCATGGGCGGTTGGGCCCTCTACCTGACCCTCGTCGAGGCGGTCTTCGTGACCGCGTTCGTGGTGGCCCTGACCCAGCTGCTGTCGAGGATCCTCACCGGCTCGGGCCAGGCCTTCTGGACCGATGTGGTGGTGTATGGCCTGACCGTCGTCTTCCACGAGTACGCGATCCGCGACACCCGCCCGGCACCCGGCGCACTGGAGCTCCCGCGCACCGTGGGCGCGGCCATCGGAATGATCCCCGTCGCCTGGGGCGTGGGGTCCGTGCTCTACGAGGGGCTGGTCGCCCTCTACGGGTCGCTCGTGGGCAGCCTGCCCGGGATCGGCCCGGGCGTGCTGGAGTCGCTCGCCTTCATCCTCGCCGGCCTCCCGGTGTGGTGGCACCGCTGGCTCTACCGCTGGAGGGACGGTCACGGCCCGGTGCGCCGGGCCTGGGCGATCGTCGTCTCCACCATCTCGATGCTGACCCTGGTCGGGGCAGCCACCTACGCGGTCGGTTCGACGCTCGCCTTCCTCCTCGGCCAGGTGGACGAGCGGGCGCGCACCCACTTCGGGTTCCTCCCCGGCACCCTGGCCATCGCGATCACCGCCGCCGGGTTCTGGCAGCACCACCGGATGGTGCTCGGGAGGGAGAGGACGGACACCGTCCGCTTCTACGAGCTGGCGTTGGCCGCGTTCGGGGTCATGGGGCTGATCACGTTCCTCACCCTCCTGGTCGACACGGCGGCCACCCGTGGCGGCTGGACCGTCGGCGCCAGCGGCGAGACGGTCGTCATGTACATGGCGGGCTCGCTGGCGGCCCTGGGACTGTGGTGGCGGAACTGGAACCGCTCCCGGAGCGCCCCGAGGGTCGAGGAGGCTCCCACGACGCCCCGTCGGCTGTACCTGCTGATCACGGGCGTCATCACCGCGGTCACCGCCGCCGTCGCCCTGATCTTCCTGCTCGTCCAGCTCTTCCAGGCGCTGCTCCTCGACGCAGAGCTCACCGGCTCCACCCTCACGGTGCTCGCCCTGGTGATCTTCTCCGCCGGCGCGGCGTTCCACCTCCTCCGCACCTACGCCGGGGACCGGAGGCTCTTCGCCGACGAGGACGCGGGGATCGCGCCATTCGAGGTGACGGTGGTCGCCTCCCATCCCGGCATGCTCGCCGGGAGGTTCCCGCGCCAGGCGCGGATGCGGGTGATCTACAGGGACGACGACCTCGGCGTGGTCAGCGACGAGATGGCAGACGAGATCGTGGCCGCCGTGGGCAACCGCTCCGCGGTGGTCTGGGTCGACGAGAGCGGCTTCCGGGTCGCTCACCTCCGCCCGCGGTGATCCTGAACCGCATCGTCTATCGGATCTTCCGCCTCCTCGGCTGGAGGTTCGAGGGGGGACTTCCCCCCGACCCCAAGGTGATCGTGATCGGGGCGCCGCACACGTCCAACTGGGACTTCCTCGCTTTCATGGCCGCCATGGGAGCCTTCCGGATCCGGCCCCGCTACCTCGGGAAGCACTCGCTGTTCCGCTGGCCGTTCGGGATCTTCTTCCGGGCCCTGGGCGGCATCCCGGTGGACCGGAGGAAGCCGGGCGGTGTGGTCGGGCAGGTGGTCGAGGAGTTCGCCGGGGCGGAGCGCATGGTCCTGGTGCTCGCCCCCGAGGGCACCCGGGGCTCCGCCGAGAAGTGGAAGTCGGGCTTCATCGCCATCGCGAAGGCGGCCGGCGTCCCGGTGGTGCCCGGGGTGCTGGACTTCGGCCGGAAGACGATCCGGCTCGCCGACCCGGTCCGGTTCGAGGGTGACGTGAACGCCTTCATGGACCGCATCCGCACCGCCTACGCGGGCGCCACCGGCCGCAGGCCCCAGGGCCAGGGCCCGATCCGGGTGAACGAGGAGGACTAGTCCTTCTCGGAGAGTCGCCGGAAGGCGTCGTCTCCCCTGCCCGTGCGTCCCAGCTTCAGCAGTCCCCTCCCGAAGCGCTCCCTGACCGCGTCCACCGATGCGTCCAGCGACCGGCGCTTCCGGTCCAGGGTGGTACCCGGCGGCCCGCCGCCGTCGAGGTCGAGGGCCAGCTGGAGGACGTCGTCGGTCTGCAGGCCAGACACCGACATCCCGATCAGGGTCACCGGATCTCCGCGGGACTGCTCGAGGGCCCTTCCGAGGAGGGCCATCCCGACCTCGGCGATGGTGGCCGTGGATGCCGTTGGGCCGGGGAGTCGTGACGACCGGGAGACGATCCGGGGGCCCGGGTAGCGGACCCGCAGGTGGAGGGTGGTGCCGGCCCTCCCCCTGGCCCGCAGGCGCCGGCCGATCCGGTCGGCGATGCCGAGAACGACGGTGCGCATCTCCTCCAACTCGTCGAGCCCCCGGCCCAAGGCGGTCTGGCTCCCGACGCTCCCCGCCCGCCGCCCGACCTGCACCGGCCTCGGGTCCCGGTTGTCGGCGAGGGCGGTGAGGCGGTGGGCGGCGTACGGGCCGAGGACCGGGACGAGCGGGCGGGGACCGACCCGGGACAGGTCGCCGACCGTCCCGATGCCCAGGCGCCGGAGCTTCCTGGAGGTCACCTTCCCCACTCCCCACATGGCCTCGACCGGCAACCGGTGGAGGAACTCCAGCTCTCGGCCGAGCGGGACGACGAGGAGACCGTCGGGCTTGGCCCGGGCGGAGGCGATCTTGGCCAGGAACTTCGTGGAGGCGATGCCGATGGAGAGCGGCAGACCCAGTTCCTCACGCACCCGCCGCCGCAACCGCCGCCCGATCTCCGACGGCCTGCCGAGCAGGTGGACGCTGCCCGAGACGTCGAGGAAGGCCTCGTCGACGGAGATCTGCTCCACCGCGGGGGTGGCCGACTCGAGGATCTCCATGACCTGCCCGGACAGCTCCAGGTACTTCTCGAAGTGCCCCTCCACGACGACGGCGTCGGGGCAGAGCTGCAGGGCGTCCCGCAGCGCCATCGGCGCCTTCACGCCGCACGCCCGGGCCTCGTAGGAGGCGGCCACGACGATCCCTCCCCCGACCAGGACGGGTCTCCCGCGGAGCCGCGGGTCCAGCATCTGCTCCACCGAGGCGTAGAACGCGTCCAGGTCGGCGTGCAGGATCGCCGGCTCATCGAACATGCGTTCGATGCTATCCGGCCGTGCTGACGCCATGTCGGTCCGGGAACACATGGGCGGCCCGTGATCGATCCGGCCCGATCGGCCCGTTCTTCAACGCGGGGCGACGGTGATCCTCACGAAGCGGCCTGGCGCTTGAGCGCGCCGCGGTCGACCTTGCCCAGGTGGGTCTTGGGCAGGTCGTCGACGAAGTAGACCCGGCGGGGGTGCTTGTACGCCTCGAGGCGGGCGAGGGACCAGTTGATCAGCTCCTGCTCGTCCACCTCGCCGGAGCGGACCACGAAGGCCACGGGGCGGTTGAGCCCCGCCCCGTCCTCCACCGCCACCACGGCGCATGCCTGCACCGCGGGGTGGTCGAGCAGCACGGACTCCAGCTCCTGGGGCCGGAACCACTTCCCCTTCACCTTGATGGCGTCGTCGGCACGCCCCCGGTGGGTGACGTATCCGTCCTCGTCGATCGAGACGAGGTCGCCGCCCACGAACCATGGCGGGCGGAAGGCGTCGGCCGTGCGCTCGGGGTCGCCCCAGTAGCCGAGACCGAGGGACTCCCCCTTCACCCAGAGGCGTCCCGGCTCGCCCGGCGGGACCTCGTTGCCGTCGTCGTCGCACGCCTTGATCTCGTAGCCGGGGACCACCCTGCCCAGGGTCCCGGGCTTCACGTCGCCCAGGGTGTTGGAGATGAAGATGTGCCACATCTCGGCGGTGCCCAGGCCATCGAGCAGCTCCACCCCGAAGGTGTCCTTCCACCGGTGGTAGAGGGTCTCGGGGAGCGCCTCCCCGGCGGAGGTGGCGAACCGCAGGGACGAGAGGTCGCGCCGGGAGGCGTCCGGGTGGTTGACCATCTGGTTGATGGCCGACGGGACGTTGATCAGAACCGTTGCCCGGTGCTTCTCGATCCGGTCGAACAGGGCCTCGGGCGTGGGCGGCCCGGCGAAGAGCACGCACGAGGCGCCGACGGAGAACGGGAACAGCAGGTTCGAGCCCGTGGCGTAACCGAAGTAGAGCTTCGGGACGGCGATGGTGACGTCGTCGGGCTGCAGGCCGAGGGCGCCCTGTCCGTAGAGCCGGGTGGTGTTCACCAGGCTGCGGTGCGGCTGCGGGACGGCCTTGGGGAGCCCGGTGGTGCCGCCGCTGAACAGCCACACCGCCGGGCTCCCCAAGGC
>QGUS01000387.1 GCA_003242515.1 Actinomycetota bacterium | reverse complement strand
CCGTAGTCCGCCAGCCGCTTCGCCACGTCCTCGGCGGTGACACCGGTCGCCTTGGTCAGCGGCCGCAGGTCGAGGATGCACTCGTGGGCGACCCGGCCGGTGGTCCCCGTGTACAGCACGGGGAAGTGCTCCCGCAGGCGGGCGGCGATGTAGTTGGCGGAGAGGATCGCCACCTGGCTCGCCTGCCGCAGGCCGTCGGCGCCCATCAGCCGGATGTAGGCGTACGGGATCGGGAGGATCCCGGCGGAGCCGAACGGGGCGCCCGAGATGGGGCCGACGCCGGTCTCCGGGCCGGCCTCGTCGACCAGCGGGTGATTGGGCAGGAACGGAGCCAGGTGGGCCCTGGCCCCGACCGGGCCGATGCCCGGGCCGCCGCCGCCGTGCGGGATGGTGAAGGTCTTGTGCAGGTTGAGGTGGCCGACGTCGGCGCCGAAGTGGCCCGGCTTGGCCAGACCGACCAGGGCGTTGAGGTTGGCGCCGTCCACGTAGACCTGACCGCCGTGGGCGTGGACGATGTCGGCCAGCTTCTTGATGCCCGGCTCGAACACGCCATGCGTGGACGGGTAGGTGACCATGACGGCGGCGAGCCGGTCGGAGTGCTGCTGGGCCTTGCGTTCCAGGTCCTCGAGGTCGACGTTGCCCTTGTCGTCGGTGGCGACCACCACCACCTCCATCCCGGCCATGACCGCCGAGGCGGCGTTGGTGCCGTGGGCGGAGGCAGGGATGAGGCAGACGGTGCGCTGGTCCTCGCCGCGGGACCGGTGGTAGGCGCGGATGGCGAGCAGGCCCGCCAGCTCCCCCTGGGAGCCGGCATTGGGCTGCAGCGACACCCGGTCGTAGCCCGTGATCTCGGCGAGATAGGACTCCAGTCCGCGGATGAGCTCGAGGTAGCCCGCCACCTGGCCGCCCGGGGCGTAGGGGTGGATCCGCCCGAACTCCGGCCATGTCATCGGGATCATCTCCGTCGTGGCGTTGAGCTTCATCGTGCACGAGCCCAGAGGGATCATCGTGCGGTCCAGGGCCAGGTCCTTGTCCGAGAGCCGGCGCAGGTACCGGAGCATCTCGTGCTCTGACCGGTACATGGAGAAGACCGGGTGGGTCAGGTACTCCGACTCCCGCTTCGCCCAGTCGGGGATACCCGCGATGGGCTCGGGGACGGAGGCGGAGTTGAAGACGGCACACAGGTTCGCCACCACGGACTCGTCGCAGGTCTCGTCGAAGGCGATGCGGACGTGGTCCGCGTCGACCCGGCCCAGATTGATCCCGTCCTCGGCGGCCCGGGCGATGACGTCGGAGGCCAGACCCGGCACCCGGACGGTGAGCGTGTCGAACCAGGTCTCGTTGACGACGGCGTGGCCGGACCGCTCCAGGGCGGCGGCGAGGCTCCCCGCGAGGCGGTTCACCCGCTCGGCGATGGCCTTCAGCCCCTCGGGCCCGTGCCAGCAGGCGTACAGGGCGGCGACCACGGCGAGGAGCACCTGGGCGGTGCAGACGTTGGAGGTGGCCTTCTCGCGGCGGATGTGCTGCTCCCGGGTCTGCAGGGCGAGGCGGTAGGCGACCCGGCCCTCACGGTCCTTGGAGACTCCGACGAGGCGGCCGGGAAGGGAGCGGACGTTTTCCTCACGGCAGGGGAAAAATCCGGGTGTGGGCCCCCCCAAACCACTGGGGGCCCCCAA
>QGUS01000114.1 GCA_003242515.1 Actinomycetota bacterium | reverse complement strand
CCGCAGCCGACCCGGAGGCGGTTGCCGTCTCGGCGAATCTGGTCGTCGTGACCGGCCCGAGCCGGAGCGCCGACATAGAGTTGCGCCTCAACCTCGGGGTGCACGGCCCGAGGCACGTCCATGTGGTGCTGATCGACTGATGCCAGGACTCGTCCCGCCTCCCAAGCAAGACCGGCCGAGCCGGGTCATCGCCCGGTTCCTGGGCCTGATCGTGATGCTGGCCGCGGTGGCGACCTTCATCTGGAACTACACGACCCAGAACAACATCGAGCTGGTGGAGGTCTCCTCGGTGGAGTCGCTGCGGGTCGACCCCGAGAGCCTGATCTCAGTCGACGGCCTCCGCATCAGGGTCGTCCAGCACGCCGACGGGGCCACACCGCTGATCCTCCTCCACGACGTCGACGTCGGCGGTTCGGTGGCCATGGGGGACGTGGCCACGGCCGCCGACGGCTTCCGGGCGCTCACCGTCGACCTCCCCGGATTCGGGCTCAGCACCCGGATCACCGAGCCCGGGCACCATCGCCTCACCATCGCCGGGATGGCCGAGGTGGTCGGTGGGGTCGTCGAGCAGCTGGGCTACCGGGACGTCGTGGTGGCCGGTGTCGGCTTCGGCGGCTGGGTCGCCGCCGACCTCGCCGTCCGCCGTCCCGACCTGGTGGCGGGGCTCGTCCTGGTGGACACCGATTTCTGGGCGGCCGACGAGTGGCGCCAGCGGGCGCAGCGCCTGCCGATCATCGGGCCGTCGATGACCTACACCTACGAGACGCTGGGCCGCTTCAGCCAGCGCGTGTGGGCGCCGCACTGCGCCGAGGGCGGCTGGTGCCCCACCCCGCAGCAGGTCGTGGACCGGGACGCCGCCGCCCGCATCCGGAACTCGACGAAGTCGATCCACGCCTTCTGGAACACGCCGCAGGCGTCGCTGATCCCGTCGGACCTGGACGAGATCAGGGTGCCCACGGTCTACGTGTGGAGCACCAAGGGCCCGGTGCCGAGGGAGTCGGTCGACCGGATCATCGGAGAGGTCCCAAGCATCTCCGTGATCCAGGCGGAGGCGTGGGCGGCGCACCTCGAGGCGCCGGCGACCGTCATCGACGCCGCCCGGGTCGCCGCCGGCCGCTAGAGGACGACGATCAGCTTCCCGGTGGTCTTCCGGCTCGCCAGGTCGACCTGCGCCTGCGCCACCTGGTCGAGGGTGTATCTGCCGCCGATCCGGACCTGGAGATCCCCGGCCGCGATCCAGCGGAACACGTCGGACGCCCTCCGCTCCAGGTCGGCGCGTTCGGCGACGTAGTCGTAGAGCATGGGCCGGGTGAGGAAGAGCGACCCGTTTCGCATCAGCTCGAGGGGAGCGACGGGGGGCACGACGCCCGAGGCGTTGCCGAAGGTCACCATCATCCCCCGCTTCTTCAGGAGGGTCAGGCCCTTCTCGAAGGTCGACGCTCCGACCCCGTCGTAGACCACGTCGAGGGGCCTCGGTCCCCAGGCGGCCTCGATCTCCGCGGCGAAGTCGGACTGCGTGTAGTCGATCACGAGGTCCGCCCCGGCGGCCCGGCTCAACTCGGCCTTCTCCGGCGAGCCGACCGTGGTGGCCACCTCGGCGCCCAGCATCTTCGCCATCTGGGTGAGGAGGAGGCCGACGCCGCCCGCTCCGGCGTGGATCAGGCAGCGGTGTCCCGGCCCGAGCGGGAAGGTGCCGTGTACCAGGAAGTGGGCGGTCATCCCCTGGAGCAGGGCGGCGGCCGCGGTCTCCAGGTCGACGTCTTCTGGTACCGCCACCGCCCGGTCCGCCGGGACCAGGTGGTACTCCCGGAAGCTGCCCAGCGTCCCCGACCATCCGACCCGGTCGCCAGGTCCGAAGGTGGTCACGCCCTCGCCGACGGCCTCCACCGTGCCGGCGCCCTCGTTGCCCGGCACGAAGGGGTACTCCATCGGGTAGACGCCCTCGCGCTGGTAGATGTCGATGAAGTTGACCCCGCCGGCGGCGACCTTCACCAGGAGCTGGCCGGGGCCCGGCTCGGGGATCGGCTGGTCGGCGACCTCGATGACCTCGGGGCCGCCCTTGGCGGTGACGAGTGCTGCTCTCATCTCGGTGGCTCCACGCTCCATCCGCGGGCGATCAGCTCCGCGGCCAGGGTCTCGTCACTGACGCCCGAGAGGTCCACCCTCACGGGCTCCATGTCGAGGCACCGCTCGACCACGTCTCGAATCGTACGCGCCCAGGCCCTCCCTTTGGCCTCCCCCTCGAGGGTCAGCGTGGCGTCGCCGTTCACCCGGTACACCCTGGCGTGGGGCTGGGGGTTGCCCCGCGAGCCCTTCTCCCCGTAGACGAGCAGCACCGACCCGGTGGGCACGTCCTGGATGCCACCGGGTGCCACGAACGGCCCTTCGAACGCCCAGCCCGAGGCGCGGCTCGAGTCCACCGACTCCACGACCTTCGCCCAGTTCTTGAGGCGCTCGTCACCGACCAGGGGCACCTCGACGGCGACGGTGATCCGGTCCGTCATGGGGGCGAGCGTACGGGATTGGTCGGCAATCCGGCACATCCGGATATACCCTCGGGGCCGATGGCAAAGCTGCGGATGTTCGCCAACCTGCGGGAGATCGCAGGCACCGGGCGCGCCGAGTTCGACGGCGACACGGTGGCCGGCGTGATCGACCTGGCGACCCGGGCCTACGGGGACGAGTTCGCCGCCGGCGTGAAGGCCTCCCGGATCTGGGTGAACGGTGAGGAGGCCTCCCCGGACCGGCCGGTCGGCGACGACGACGAGATCGTCCTGCTCCCTCCGGTGTCCGGTGGCAATCGGGCCATGGCGGTGTCCGGCTTCGACCCCATGGCGCTCGCCGCCTTCCTGGTCGGCGTGATCGCCGTGCTCACCTCGATGCGGGGCGGGGAGATCTGGGCCGCCGGCCTGGTCGCCATCGCCTCGGTGTGGGCGCTCGACATCGGCTCCGCCTTCGCCGCCCGCGGGAGGAGGTTCGCCCCCCTGGCGGTCGCCGCCACCGCGGCCTCGTCCGCCATCGCCGCCCACGCCGCGGGCAGCGCCGGCTACACGCTCGCCGTCGCCCTCGCGGTGGCCATCACCTTCGGCTGGGCCGTCGCCTTCAGGGAGTATCGGGAGGTCGAGGTCTACGCCCCGACCGCTCTCGCCTCGATCATCGCCGGCCTCGCCACCGCTTCCCTCGTGCTTGCCGACTCGCCCTCGTCTCCCGATGAATCGCTGGTCGGCGTGTTCCTGGTGTCGGTGATCGCCGGCACCGCTTTCGGGTCGATCGTGGCCCGCATGCCCGCCATCCCGTTTCTCGACCCGATCTCCACGATGGCGGTGGTGGCGGTCTTCGGAGCGGTCGTCCCGGCGATGCTCTGGGAGGCCGACGTGGTGGGTTACCTGCTGGTCGGAATTGGCATCGCCGTGGCTATGGTCGCCGGACGCGGCCTGTCCTCGATGTTCCGGCGCGGCGAGGTGAGGCTGTCCGAGATCGCCCCCGGCGCGCTGCCGTCCCTGGACGGGGCGATGCTCGCCGCGGCCCTCATCTACCCGATCGCTTCCTTCATCCTCTGAGCCGCGACTACACCTGGAAAGCGGTCGGAGTTAGCATTTCCTGCGAATGAAGGCCATCAAGGCGCGTTCCCGCGCCGTGGTTCTGGTGGTTCTCGCGGTGGCCGTGGCGGTGGCCGCCGTTCCGATGCAACCTGCTACTGCGGTCACCAAGGCCCAGGTCGATGCCGCCTGCGCCGACTCCAGGCAGCAGTACGACGACTACGTCCGCGCCCAGGAGCGGTTCCGTCAGGCGACCCTCGCCTACGACCAGGCCCTCGCCGACGTGGAGCGTCTCGAGCGGCGCCAGGCCCGCATCCAGGAGTCGGCGGAGAAGGCCGAGGCCCGTCGGGACGAGATCGAGGAGCAGATCCAGCAGCAGATCGTCGAGATCTACATGCAGGGCGGCACCTCGACCCCGGGCATCATCCTCTCCGCCCAGTCCCTCGACGAGCTGCTCACCACCCAGGAGTTCCTCTCGGCCGCGGCCATCGGCGGGCAGCGCTCGCTGCAGGGCCTGTTCGCCCAGCGGGCCGACCTCGACCGCCTCCAGGCCGAGCTCGACCAGGTCCACGAGGACCTGGTCGCCAGGTCCGAAGAGGCCCGGGTGGCCATGGAGGAGATGAACTCCGCCATGGACGCCGAGGCGGCGGCGTATCAGAAGATGAGCCAGCGCTGCAAGGACCTGGCCAAGAAGTACGAGGCGGAGCGTGCGGCCGCCGAGGCGGCCCGCAAGCAGCGCATGGCCGGGTCGGTCCAGGTGGGGCCGTTCATCTGCCCGATCACCCCGGGCCGCACCCAGTTCACCAACAGCTGGGGCGCCCCGCGCTCCGGCGGCCGCCAGCACAAGGGCACCGACATGTTCGCCCCGTGGAACGAGCCCATCTACGCCGTCACCGACGGCGTCGTCTCCATCCGCGAGGGCGGCCTCGGCGGCCGGGTGATCTGGCTCACCGCCAACAACGGCGTCGCCTACTACTACGCCCACCTCAGCGGCTGGAACGTCTCCAACGGCCAGCGGGTGAAGCAGGGACAGGTGATCGGCTTCAACGGGGACACCGGCAACGCCCGCGGCGGCCGTCCGCACCTCCACTTCGAGATCCACCCGAGTGGCCGCGGCGGGCCCGCGGTCAACCCTTATCCCACTCTCATCGCTGCCTGCCGGTAACGTGGGAAGCGTGACCGAACGTCGCCGTCGCATAGACATCGTGCTCGAGCCCGAGTACCTCGAGGGGCTCGACCAGGTCGACCTCCCGGAGCTCCGGCAGCGCCGTGAGACCGCGAGCGAGCTGGAGGCCCAGATCTCCTACTACCGCCGGCTCCTCCACGGCCGCATGGACCTGCTGGCCTTCGAGATGAAGCGCCGGCGGGGGGAGGAGTCCCGCACCCTCATGGAGGCGCTGCCGGAGATCCTGGCGTCCGGCCTCGTCCTCGGTGACCAGCCGAACCTCAAGCACCTCGATGTGATGCCGCCGCTGCCTTCGACCACCGGCCGGCGCCTGATCGACAAGATCATGGACGACGCCGTGCTCACCCAGCTCCCCGACCTCACGGACGAGGAGGTGCAGGAGGCGCTCGACCGCCTGTCGGAGGTGGAGGCCGCCCTGTCGGCGCAGCGCCGCCAGCTCCACAACGTCATCGACACGCTGCAGGCGGAGATCGTCGCCCGGCTCCGGTCGTCGGTGGGCGACGACAGGTCCTGATGCTCGCCCGGAGCGTGCGCTCCGGCCTCGCCGAGACCCATCACGACGGGGTCGTCTGCGTCTGTGACGCCGACGGCAGGGTGGTGGCCTCCAGCGGGGACATCGACCGTCCCTTCTACCTGAGGTCCTCCGCCAAGCCGTTCCAGGCGGCCGTGTCCCGGCGGCACGCCGACCTGACCCCGCTGCAGCTGGCCCTCGCCTGCGCCTCGCACCGGGGGCTGCCGGCGCACACAGGCATCGTGCACTCGACCCTGGAGCGGTACGGGCTCACCGAGGCGGACCTCCGGTGCCCGCCGTCCTGGCTGCTCTCGGACCGGGCCACCCGAATGCTGTGGCGGGCCGGCCACCCACGTCCCCGCCCGAACTGGCCCCACTGCCCGGGCAAGCACGCCCGCCTTCTCGGCGCCTGCGTCGCGGAAGGATGGCCCACCGACACCTATCTCGACCCCGGGCATCCCCTGCAACGGGAGATTGTGGAGTTCGTCTCCGAGATCGGCTCCCATGACGTGACGCCGGTCGGGGTGGATGGCTGCGGAGCGCCCGTGCTCCGGACCACCGCCCGGGCCATGGCGACCATGTTCGCCCGCCTCGCCACCGACCCCTCGCTGTTCGACGTGTACACCGCCATGCACCGCTACCCGGCGCTGGTCGCCGCCAACGGGGAAGGCGACGCCGCCATCGCCACCGCGGTGGA
>QGUS01000113.1 GCA_003242515.1 Actinomycetota bacterium | reverse complement strand
TATGTCCCCTCTTTATTTGTCCGGCGCTGCATAGTTTTATAACCTCCTGGTGATGGGTCTGGGGATCCCCTGGATCATCGTGGGGTACACGACGATCCGGCAGCGCCTCACACCCCCGGAGCTGCAGGGCCGGACCTCCGCGGCCGCCAACCTGCTGCTCAACGCCCCGCAGACCGGGGTCCTGGCGATCTCCGCAGGCCTGCTGGCCGTGATCGACTACCGCCTGCTGGTGCTGGCGACGGTCCTGGTGGTGCTGCTCAGCGCCATGCCGCTGCGCAACGCCGAGCCCGTCTGAACCCGGTCGGGGCCGGCCGTCAGGAGATGCCCGACGAGGACGCGCCCACGACGCCGCCGTCGATGGGCACGATGGCCCCGGTCATCCACGACGCCGCGTCGGACGCCAGGTAGACGATGAGCCGGGAGACGTCCTCGGGCTCGCCGACCCGGCCCAGCGGGTGCAACCGGGCGGTCATGTCCTCGTTCTCGAGCAGCGCTCCGGCGAGACGGGTCCGCACCACGCCCGGGGCGACCGCGTTCACGCGGATCCTCGGCGCGAGCTCCAGGGCCAGCTGGCGCGTGAGGTGGATGAGACCCGCCTTGGAGACGTTGTACGCGCCCATCAAGGCGCTGGGGCGGATCCCGGCGACGGAGGCGACGTTGACGACCGAGCCGCCGTGCTCCCCCATCCACGCCTCGTAGGCCGCCCGGACCCACAGCAGCGGCGCCCTCATGTTCACGGCCCAGGTCTTGTCGAGGGCGCCGAGATCGACCTCCATGAGGTTGCCGAAGGCGGGATTGGTGCCGGCGTTGTTGATCAGGATATCCAGGGAGCCGAAGCGCTCCACGGTGGCGCCGACGGCTGCTCCGGCGTCCTCCTCGGAGTCGGCCCGGGCGGCGATGGCCAGGATGGCGTCCTCGGGTATCCCGGCGTCCACCATCTCCTGTCTCGCCGCGGCGATCGTCTCCTCCTTGCGCGCGGTGATGGTCACCCCCTTCGCCCCGCTCCGCGCCAGCTCGAGGGCGGTGGCCAGGCCGATCCCGCGGCTGGCTCCGGTGACCAGTGCGACCTTTCCGGGAACCGTGATCTCCATGGGCGGGACGGTAGCGACCCGCGGCCCGCCCGGCCCGCGCAGGTCGTGGAAATGCGCCCCACTAGATCACTCGCACCCGTATACTCGGACGCGAGTATACGGGTGCGAGGACATGGTGGCCCAGAAGAAGAAGCGACGGATGGACAACCTGCTGGCCCTGGCGGCGCTGGTACTCCTCGCCGAGCGCCCCACCCATCCCTATGAGCTGGCCCAGCTGCTCAAGGAGCGGGGCAAGGACCTCAGCATCAAGATCAAGTGGGGCTCCCTCTACACGGTGATCAGCAGCCTGGAGCGCCAGGGCCTCATCGAGGCCACCGGCACCTACCGGGAGGGCCGGCGACCCCAGCGCACCGTCTACAGGCTCACAGCCGCCGGCTGGAGCGAGATGCGCGACTGGCTGCGGGAGCTGATCGCCCACCCGGAGAAGGAGTACACCCGCTTCGAGGGAGCCCTCTCCCTCGCCGGCGCCCTGCCCCCCGACGAGGTGGCGGCGCTTCTCGAGGAACGGGTCGCCAACCTCGACCGCGAGATCGCCGCCCTGGAGGAGCAGCTGGAGACGGCGGGACAGGAGGTCCCGCGCATCTTCCTGATCGAGGGCGAGTACGTCGTGGCCATGCGCCGGGCGGAGGCCGACTGGATCCGCTCCCTGCTCGCCGAGATCAGAGAGGGCACCCTCGAGGGCATCGACATGTGGCGGGAGTTCCACGAGCGAGGAGGACGGATGGATGAGCACTGAAAAGTGAAGGCCTCGGTGATGGTGCGGCAACACCGCCACCGAGGCCCGTACCAGGAAACCGGCCGCGCGGGGCAACCGGGCTCTAGGTGATGAGAGTCAGGCTACTCCCGTGCAGCCGGTCGGAGAACCATCGAAAACGACCGGAGGAAGACATGACTGCACGAGAACCGCGGTCCCCCGCCGTCGAGGCGCGGGACCTCACGAAGACCTACCCCAGGGGGGTCAAGGCGCTGGACGGCCTGACCTTCGAGGTGGCCGAGGGCGAGACCTTCGGCCTGCTCGGCCCCAACGGGGCGGGCAAGTCCACGACCATCAAGATCCTCACCACGCTGGCGAAGGCAGACTCGGGTGTCGCCCGCGTCGTCGGCCAGGACGTGACCCGCGACCCGCAGGAGGTCCGCCGTCGCATCGGTGTGTGTTCCCCAGGCTTCCGGGCCGAACCGGTGGGCAGGGGGGTGGGGAAACTGGTGGCGGCAGGGCGTCTCCGCCGGCTGGACGTGGTGGAGCTGCGCCGGCGGGTGTCGGAGCTGCTCGACCGGTTCGGACTGGCCGATGCCGCCTCCCGGAAGGTCCGCACCTACTCGGGCGGCATGCAGCGCCGGCTGGACATCGCCATGGCGCTGGTCCACCGGCCCCGGGTCCTGTTCCTGGACGAGCCCACCACCGGCCTGGACCCGGAGGCCCGCACGGCGATGTGGCAGGAGATCGCCCGTCTGTCCCGCGATGTGGGGATGACGGTCCTGCTCACCACCCACTACCTGGAGGAGGCGGACCGTCTCGCCGACCGGATCGCCATCGTCGACCGGGGCCGCATCGTGGCCGAGGGCACCGCGGACCAGCTGAAGACCGAGCTGGAGGGCGACGGCATCGACATCGAGCTCGCCGACGCCACCCAGGCGGAGCTGGCACGGGGCGTGGTCGCCTCGCTGCCCGGGATCCGCGAGGTCGCGGTCGAGCAGCGGCGCGTCACCGCACGAGCCCAGGACGGCGCCGGTGCCGTGCCCGCGGCGCTGGCCGCCCTGGAGCGAGCCGGGATCGGGGTCGCCGCGGTGAGCGTGACCCGTCCATCACTCGACGACGTCTACCTGCGGCACACCGGCCGGCGCTTCGCCGAGGCCGCCCTGGCCGCGAGCGGAGGTGACGCATGACTACCGTGTTCCGCGACACCTGGTGGCTGACGCGCCGGCGTCTGGCCATCTTCCTCAACCAGCCCGGCTACCTGGTGGTGACGCTGATCCAGCCCGCAGTGTGGCTGTTCCTGTTCGGGAACCTGTTCCGCCGGGTCGTGGAGCTGCCGGGGTTCGGGGTGGACAACTACCTCGACTACCTGGTGCCCGGCGTCCTGGTGATGAACGCCCTGGCGTCCAGCATCTGGGCCGGGATGGGCATGCTCGAGGAGATCGAGCGGGGGACGATGAACCGGTTACTCACCCTGCCCATCAGCCGGACGGCGATCATGTCCGCCGGGCTCGGCGAGCACGCCGTCGCCAGCATCGTGCAGTCCGGGATCATCCTCGGGATGGGCGCCCTCGGCGGCGCCACCTATCCCGGCGGGATCGTCGGGATGGTGATCCTCGTGGCCAGCGCCATCCTGCTCGGCACCGCCGTGGCGTCACTGTCCAACGCACTGGGGATGGTGGCCGGCGAGCGGGAGACGATCATCGGGGTCAACAGCTTCCTGCTGCTCCCCACGACGTTCCTGTCCAGCGTCTTCATGGCGAAGGACCTGATGCCGGGCTGGATCGCCACGGTCGCCCGGTTCAACCCGCTCGACTGGGCCGCCCAGATGGGCCGGTCGGCGCTCTCGGCGAGCCCCGACTGGGGCCTGATCGCCACCCGCGGCGCCCTCCTGGTGGTGATCGCGGCGCTGGCTCTGATGGTGTCGGTCCGGACCTTCCGGACCTACCAGAGGCAGGTGTGAGCGCGAGGGGTCGCCGGGCAGGGTCCCGGCGGCCCCTCAGCCGGCCCTGTGGCCGGCCCGGCGCACACCCCCGTACTTGAGCCTGGTGTCGGAGAGCTGGGCCGCGCGCGCCTCGTCGTCGTTGACCCCGGCGGCCACCAGCTCGCCGATGAACAGGGTGTGGCTGCCGAGGTCGTGAGCCTGCGTGACCCGGCACTCCATCCAGGCGATGGACTCCTCGAAGACGGGCACACCCGTGACCCCCCTGCGGACCGGCCGCCCGTTCAGCGTGTCGCCCTCCCGGACGGCCGGCTTGGAGAACTTCACGAAGACCTTGGTGTCATCGGAGGACCACAGGTTGACGGAGAATGCCCCACCGTCGCGGATCAGCCGGGCGGTGACGGCGTCGTTGTCCACGGACACGCCGATGAGCACGGGTTCCTGCGACAGCTGGGTCACCCAGGTGGCGGTCATCCCGTTCCACTCCTCCCCCGCCGCGGAGCCGATGAGCACGAGAGCGTTGGGGATCTTGAAGGTCACCTTGTTGATCAGCTCGGGGTCCATGGCAGCCTCATCGCCTTCTCATAGGAGTCGCGCAAGACCCTAATGTCATAGCCGTGCGCATCCTCGTCGCCACCACCGGCGTACTCCCTGCCACCCCGGTCGCCGAGTTCTGCCGCATGCTCATCGGCGAGAACCCCGAGGTCACCGTGATGACCGTCGTGCAGGTGCCGCGGTCGTTCCTCGAGTCCCTCGACGACACGGTCCGCCGCTCCTTCCTCGACGACGACGTCGACGACCAGGCCGCGGCCGAGGAGAAGGCGGCCCGCTACCTGGAAGAGCGCGGCCGCCGCGCCGTCGACCCGATCCGGGCCGCCCTGGCCGCGGTCGGCATCGAGACCGACGTCCGCTTCGTCGAGGGCGACGACCCCGCCGAGGCGATCATCAACACCGCCGACGAGGTCGGCGCGGAGCTGGTGATCCTCGGCGCCACCCGCCGCCTCTTCACCGAGGAGGCGTGGAAGAGCGTCTCGGCGCGGGTGATGGTGAACTCCAAGCTCCCGGTGCTCCTGGTCCCCGGCGTCCGCATCGAGGACACCCAGGAGATGCCCGTCATCGAGCTCTGACGCCGTGGGCCCCGAAGGCGGGCCGCCGGGCCCTACTTGATCTCGTCCCAGGACTCGGCCGTCGACCGCTCGCGCTTGGCCGCCTCGACCCGGGCCACGTAGGCGGCGGCCTCGGACCGACGGCTCATCCCCAGCTTGGCGAGCAGCGTGGAGACGTAGTTCTTCACGGTCTTCTCCGCGAGGAACATCTTCTCCGCAATCTGCCGGTTGGTGAGCCCCTCAGCGATGTACTCGACGATGCGGCGCTCCTGCTTGGTGAGCCGGGACAGCAGCTCGTCCTCCTCGGCCCCGGAGCGGAGGCGGTGGAACAGCCGGTCGACCATGTCAGGGTCGAGCAGCGACTCCCCGGCCCCGACCCGGCGGATGTCGCCGATCAGGTCGTCGGACTTGACCCGCTTCAACACGTATCCGGAGGCCCCGGCGAGGATCGCCGCCATGAGGGCCTCCTCGTCGGCGAACGAGGTGAGCATCAGGACCTTCACGTCGGGGAAGCGCTGGCGGATCTCGCGACAGGCCTCCACTCCGCTGCCGTCGGGGAGCCTCACGTCCAGGACCACGACGTCGGGGCCGTCGTAGCCCACGCGACGCACGGCCTCCTCGGCCGTGCCCGCCTCCCCCACGACCTCCATGTCTTCCTGGGAGTCGATCAGAGCGCGGAGGCCGGCGCGCACCACCTCGTGATCGTCGACCAGGAGCACTTTGAGAGCGGACATCGGCAACAAACGGTAGTGGTTATCGTCTCCGACCGTGCCACTCCAACCGTCGCTCGACCGGCTCTCCGCCTTCATCACCTCTACCGTGGCGGTGGTCGGCGAGGCGGACCTCCACGACCTGCTGGAGCGCCTCGTCTCCGAGGCGAGGGCGACCACGGGCGCCCGCTACGCGGCGCTGGGCGTGCTCGGCGAGCACGGCCACATCACCGAGTTCATCCATGTCGGCCTGGACGGCGAGACCGCCCGGAGGATCGGCCCGTACCCGAGCGGCCGCGGCCTGCTGGGAACGGTGATCCGGGAGAACCGGGTGATCCTGGTCGACGACATCGCCTCCCACCCCGACTCGTACGGCTTCCCACCCCCCACCC
>QGUS01000112.1 GCA_003242515.1 Actinomycetota bacterium | reverse complement strand
CCACATCCAGGCGTTCGGGGACCTCAACGGGTGGGACTCCGAGTACTGGAACATCCACGAGTGGCGTAGGGCCTCCCGCTGAGATCGCAAAAGATCGCAGAGGGCTGAGAAGGCCCTGTCAAATTCGGCGTTTCCCCGGCCCCGCCAGGACCACCGCTGTTATCTTGCGCCGCAAGTCGGGC
Organism: Actinomycetota bacterium; assembly: GCA_003242515.1. GTDB lineage: Bacteria > Actinomycetota > Acidimicrobiia > Spongiisociales > ZC4RG35 > ZC4RG35. The sequence continues at coordinate 5,763 of QGUS01000112.1, read as the reverse complement.
GTTCGTCCCGGCGTGGAGGAGAAACAAATGAAGAGACGAGCCTGGCTCGCGTTGCTCGCGGCCTTCGCCTTGGTGTTGGCTGCGTGTGGCTCGAGCGGATCTTCAACGACCCAGACCACGGGTACGACCCAGCCGGCAGGCGACACCACCACGACCGGTGGTGGCGGCTCCGGCGGGGAGGGAGGCCAGGGCGGGCACCTTCAGCTGCTGATGTGGCAGGCGCCGTCCCTCGTGAACGGCATGCTGTCCAGCGGCACCAAGGACACGCTCGCCGGCTCCCTCGTGCTCGAGCCCCTGGCGTGGTTCGGCCCCAACACCGAGATCATCCCGGCCCTCGCCGCGGACCTGCCGACCGTCGAGAACGGCGGCGTCTCGGATGACCTGACGTCCATCACCTGGACCCTCAAGGAAGGCCTGGTCTGGTCCGACGGCACCCCGGTGACGTCCGCCGACGCGGTCTTCACGTGGGAGTACTGCACCCATCCGCAGACCGGCTGCACCCAGTCGGGCTCGTTCGCAGGCGTCAAGCAGGTCGTCGCGGTCGATGACCGGACCATCCGGGTCGAGTTCGAGGAGGCCACCCCGTACCCCTACGTCCCGTTCGTGGGTGCGGTGAGCCCGATCCTGCAGAAGGCCCAGATGGAGGACTGCATCGGTCGTGCCGACCAGTGCTCCGAGCAGAACAACTACCCGATCGGGACCGGCCCGTACAAGGTGAAGAACTTCCTGTTCGAGGACACCGTCGAGTACGAGGTCAACCCGCTCTACCGGGACTACCAGAACGGCAAGCCGTTCTTCGGCACGGTCACCATCAAGGGTGGCGGTGACGCCGAGGCCGCGGCCCGCTCGGTCCTCGAGATCGGCGAGGCGGACTACGCCTGGAACCTCCAGGTGGCTCCGGACATCCTCGACCCGATGATCGCCGCCGGCATCGGCACCGTCGAAGCCGGCTTCGCGGCCAACATCGAGCACCTGAACCTGAACCAGACCAACCCGAAGAGCGATCCGCCTTCGGAGTGGATGGACGGGAACAACCCGCACCCGGTGTTCCACAACAACCCGCAGTTCGCCAAGGCCCTGTCCCTGGCGATCGACCGGGAGGAACTGACCCGGGTCGGCTACGGCGTGGCCGGCAAGCCCATCTGCAGCATCTGGCCCCCGACCAACTCGACGACCCACAACTGGTGCCTGACCCAGGACATCGACGAGGCCAACCGGATCCTCGACGAGCTGGGCTACATGGACGCCAACGGTGATGGCATCCGCGAGCATCCGGAGTTCGGCGAGCTGATCTTCGACTACCACACGTCGACGAACGCCGTCCGTCAGACGTTCCAGGAGCTCATCAAGAGCTACTGGTCCCAGATCGGGATCGGCGTCAACCTCCGGAACACGGACGCCAGTGTCTTCTTCGGCAACGAGGACGGCGCCGACAACATCAACCGGTTCATGGCCGACATCCAGATGTACACGTTCGTGCCGCTCGCCGATGGCGTGTCGCACTTCGCGCAGTACACGACGGACGACATGACCGGTGCGTTCAACAACTACGGCGGCCAGAACCTGCTGCGCTACTCCAACCCGGAGTTCGACGCACTGTTCAAGGAGCTGCAGCGCACCGCCGAGATCGACAAGCGCAACCAGCTGATGAACCAGCTGTCCGACATCATCGTCGGGGACGGCGCGGTCATCCCGCTCGTGTGGCGTGCCTCGGTGTCGGCGTTCAAGAACGACATCAAGGGCTACGGCGTCCTCAATGGCTGGGACTCCGAGTTCTGGAACATCGCGGACTGGTACCGGGAGTGATCCTGGGGAGCTAGTCCCTCACTGACGAGCGGTGGAGGGGCCTCTCGGGGAGACCTGGGAGGCCCCTTCCGCTCCGGGCCTCACCTACCGCAGAGACAGAGAGGACGATGGGTCGTTACGTCATACGCCGCCTGCTGCTCGCGATCCCCACGCTGATCGCGATCGGGTTCGTGATCTTCACGATCCTCGACCTGGCGCCCGGCGACCCCACGGCCAACCTGCCGCTCAACATCCCGCCCGAGGTGCGGGAGCAGATCCGCCAGGCACTGGGCCTCGGCGAGCCCTTCCTCGTGCGCTGGCTCAAGTGGATGCAGCTCATGTTCATCAACGAGCCGCTCCACATCATCGAGTCGATCTTCAACATCTGCATCGGCGACTGCGACAGCCGGATCCGCATCGTGTCGTGGGCCGGCCGCGCACCCGCACTCGACATCATCTGGGAGCGCCTCCCGCAGACCCTCTGGGTCATGGGCTTCGCCTTCGTCATCGGGGTCCTGATCGCGATCCCCGTGGGGGTGATCTCCGCCTACAAGCAGTACTCGTGGTTCGACAACATCGGGACCTTCTTCACGATGATCGGCTACTCGGTCCCGACCTTCTTCACCGGCCTAGTGGCCATCGTGATCTTCGCGGTGAAGCTGAAGTGGTTCCCGTCGTTCTACGACACCAGGCACGTGGTCGACTGGACCGACTGGGACAGCATCGTCAAGCAGTTCAAGCAGATGGTGATGCCGGTGACGGTGCTGTCGCTGTTCAACGCCGCCGCCCTCACCCGGTTCACCCGTGCGGCGGTGCTCGACAACCTCAACGAGGACTACGTGAGGACCGCCCGCTCCAAGGGCCTCGCCGAGCGGCCGGTGGTCACCGTGCACGTGCTCCGCAACAGCATGATCCCGGTGATCACCCTGATCGCACTGCAGGTCCCGGGCATCTTCGCCGGCGCCATCATCACCGAGCAGATCTTCAGGATCAACGGGATGGGCGCCCTGCTGATCACGGCCATCGGGCAGTCGGACGTGCCGATGGTGCAGACCCTGACCTTCATGTTCGCCGCGCTGATCGTCGTCTTCAACCTGATCGCCGACGTGGCCTACGGCCTGCTCGACCCGCGGATCAGGTACGACTGAGAGGGGACCATGTCGACCACCCAGGAACACGCCGAGATCACTCAGCCAGCCGGCGCCGGTCCCCGCCACCGGTCCCTGCGCTCCGACGTCTGGCGCCAGTTCCGGCGTCACAAGGGAGCGCTCACCGGGCTGGCGCTGATGGCGATCATCGTCCTCCTCGTCCTCGTCGGACCCTACGTCTGGCACGGCGACGGCGTCACCCCGGACACGGTGAACGCCAACCAGACGCCTTCCTGGGAGCACCCGATGGGGACCGACAACATCGGACGCGACGTCATGGCGAGGGTGTTCATGGGCGGCCGGATCTCCCTGGCGGTGGGCGTGACGGCGATGATCGTCTCCATCACCCTGGGCACCACGATCGGCGTGATGGCGGGCTTCTTCCGCAAGCTGGACGGGCCGCTGATGCGGATCACCGACCTCTTCCTGGCCCTCCCGGTGCTGCCCCTGCTGCTGGTGGTGATGATGTTCTTCCGGGCTCCCCTGGCCGAGAGGCTGGGCCAGAACGCGGGCATCTTCGTCCTGGTGGTGGGGATCATCGGCGCCACCTCGTGGATGACCACCGCCCGCGTGGTGCGCGGCCAGGTGCTGTCGGTGAAGGAGAAGGAGTTCGTCCTCGCCGCCAACAGCATCGGGACGAGGAAGCGGAACATCGTGCTCCGCCACATCCTCCCCAACGTGCTCAGCCCGGTCATGGTGGCGGCGGCGCTGGGTGTGGCGTCGGCGATCATCACCGAGTCGGCCCTGTCGTTCCTGGGCCTGGGCTTCCCGCCCGACTTCCCCACCTGGGGCCGTCTGCTCTACGACGCCAAGGACTACCTGCCCACCAACCCGTGGCGGGTGATCTGGCCGGGTGTGATGATCTCCCTCACCGTGATCTCGGTGAACTTCATCGGCGACGGCCTCCGCGACGCCCTCGACCCGAAGCTCCGCTCGAAGACCGGCTGAGCGGGCGCACCCCGCTTCCGGCACCCCGTACCCCGACGAGCCGAAGTCCGACGCCGGGGCTCTGCGTTCCAGGACGCCTCCGGAGGACGACCACTCCGGGGCTCGCCTGGCCCGGGCGCCTCCCCCGTCGCGAAGGCGGGCTAGAGCGCGGCCGCCATCCGCTCCAGTATCTCCGCCAGCACGTCTTCGGTCGTGGCGAAGTTGAACCGGGCGTGGCCCTCCCCGCCCGGGCCGAACGGGAGGCCGGAGCTGAGCGCCACCCGGGCACGCTCCAGGAGCACGGCCGCCGGGTCCTCCCACCCGTAGGCGGTGAAGTCGAGCCAGGCGAGGAAGGTCGCCTCCGGAGCGCTCATCCGAACCCGGGGCAGGCGCCCGGCGACGAACGACACCAGCGTGTCCCGGTTGCGCTGCAGGCGGGCCATCACCTCCTCCAGCCATGGCTCGCCCTCGTCGTATGCGGCTGCCGAGGCGATCAGCCCGAAGGTCCCCACGCCCACCTTGTCGGGGGTGAAGTAGGAGCTCCACACCTCCACGTCCCGGTCGTTGGTGAGCACCACTTGGGCGCACTTGAGCCCGGGCGTGTTGTACGCCTTGGACGCGGAGGTGATCGTCACCACGGTGTCGGGGTCGATCGAGGCCGCCATGGTGTGGGTGCGGCCGTCGTAGAGGATGGCGGCGTGGATCTCGTCGGCGATGACCCTTGCCCCGTGCCGGGCGGCCACCTCGACCACCCCGGCCACCTCCTCCGCAGTCAGCGACCGGCCCACCGGGTTCCAGGGGTTGCACAGGACCACCGATCCCGCCCCGGCGGCGAAGGCCCGGTCGAGGCCGTCCAGGTCGATCCGGTACACGCCGTCGGCGTCACGAGGTGACGGGACCTCGACGACCTCCCGGCCGGCCCGCTCCACCATCCCGTAGAAGGGGAAGTAGACGGGCGGGTGGAGCACCACCGGGCTGCCCGGCTCGGTGAGGTGCTGGATGGCCCGCTTCCCCGCGTCGATCACGTCCGGGGCCGGGAAGACCCGGTCGGGGTCGATGTCCACGCCGAACCTCCGCCTCCAGAACCCCGTGGCCGCCTCGGCCACGGCGCGCTCCAGCGCCGGGTAGGGGTAGCCGGTGTCAGCGGAGTCGACCGCCTCGTGCAGCACCCGGGCGACGGCGGGGGCGAGCCCGAAGTCCATCTCCGCCACCCAGGCGGGCAGGACGTCGGGTTCGTGGAAGTTCCACTTGAGCAAGGGGCGGCGGGTCATGCCGCCATCTTCGCGGATGCGGCCGCCGGCTAGGACGCCGGCACGGTCCGGCGGAACCGGGTCGCCAGCTCCCGGGCGATCAGGGTCACGAAGAAGGACCCGACGGCGAACAGGGCGATCGACGCCGAGCCCGCGGTCCCCGCGTGGTAGCTGGTGACGAGACCGGCCACCACGGAGAGCACGCCGATCCCCGCGGCCAGGGCCATGATCACCGGCACCCTGCGGACGAGCAGCGAGGCGGTCGCGGGAGGCCCGACCAGGAGGCCGAAGACGAGCAGGGTCCCGACCGTCCGGAACGACCCGACGATCACCAGGGTGACGAGCGCCAGCAGGGCGAAGTGGGCGAGGCGGGGACGCATGCCGAGCAGCCGGGCCTTGTCCTCGTTGAACGCCAGGACGAGGAACGGCCGGTGCAGCAGGACCACGGCCACGACGGTCAGCGCGGCGATCACGGCGAGGAAGGCGACGTCGCCTGCGGTGACGCCGAGGGTGTCGCCGAAGAGGATGCCGGCCAGCGTTCCCGAGTAGTTGGGAGTGGTGGAGAGCAGGATCACGCCGAGCGCCAGCATCCCCACGAAGAGGAGGCCGATGCCGGTGTCGTCCCCGAAGGCGGTCCGGCTCCGCACGTAGTT
>QGUS01000386.1 GCA_003242515.1 Actinomycetota bacterium | reverse complement strand
GTGCTTGTGGGCCTTTTCCGGGGGGAGAGACGACAGAGGGGCGGGTGCCGGTGGTGGGGTTGGTCAGGCAGGGGTTTCGTGGCCGTTCCACAGTTGGAAAGGTCGCCGCCTGTGGGCAAATTCGCGCGGAGTTCGGTATGGCGTGCGTTAGCGTCCGGGGCGGGAACCCATGGCGACCGCTGCCCCTTCCTATCGCGCCACTCTGAGGACCTACCTGTCTCCGCTGCGCGGGCGACTGACGGTGCTGGTCCTGCTCCTGCTGGGCGCGATCGTCCTCCAGCTGATCACCCCGCAGATCCTCAGCCGGTTCATCGACAACGCCGGCGCCGGCGGGGCCGTACCCACCCTGGTCGCGCTCGGCGTCGCCTACCTGGCCGCCGGCCTCGTCAACCAGGTCCTCGAGGGGTTCTCCACCTACCTGGGCGCCGATGTCGGCTGGACCGCCACCAACCGGCTCCGCGAGGACCTCGCCGCCCACGCCCTCGGCCTCGACATGGCGTATCACAACGAGACGACGCCGGGCGAGATGATCGAGCGGATCGACGGCGACGTCACCGCGCTGGCCAACTTCATCTCCCGGTTTCTGGTGCGCCTCGTCGCCGCCGGGGTGCTCCTCATCGGGGTCCTCGCCGTCACCTGGATCCAGAACCCGGTCATGGGCGCCGCCTTCACAATCTACGTGGTCGCGGTCGGGGGCCTCATGTTCAGCCTGCGCCGGTTCGCGGTCAACGCCTCCGAGGAGGAGCGGGAGGGCTCCGCCCGGCTCTACGGCTACATCGAGGAGCGGCTCGCCGGTATCGACGACATCCGCTCCTTGGGCGCCGGCCCGTTCATGATGAACCGGTTCGTCCCGGTGGTCCGGGACTTCTTCCAGCGGACCGTCAAGGCGTGGCGGCAGCGGTCCGGCGTCTGGGTGGTGGCCAACACCGCCTTCTGGGCCGGCGACGCCCTGGCCCTGGCCATCGGCGTCTGGATGGTCACCCGGGGCTCGATCACCGTCGGAATGGCATACCTGATCGTCCAGTACGTCCAGCTCGTCCGCCGCCCGATCGAGCAGGTCACCCAGGAGCTCCAGGAGATGCAGAAGGCGGCCGGCGGCCTCGCCCGCATCGACCACCTGCGCTCGCTCACCACCTCGGTGGAAGAGGGGGACAGGGACCTGCCGAAGGGCCCGCTGTCGATCCGGTTCGACGACGTCTCCTTCGCCTACGAGGACAAGCCGGTCCTGGAGCGCGTCAGCTTCGAGCTCGGCGCAGGGCGGTCGCTGGGCCTGCTCGGGCGGACCGGCGGCGGGAAGACCACGATCACCCGGCTCATCACCCGCCTCTACGACCCGACCGAGGGCACCGTGGAGGTGGGCGGCATCGACCTCCGGCAGATCAGGTCCCGTTCGCTGCGCCGCGCCATCGGCGTGGTCACCCAGGACGTCCAGCTGTTCAACTCCACCGTCCGGGACAACCTCACCTTCTTCCGCGACGTCCCCGACGACGAGATCTACGCCACCCTCGACTCCGTCGGGCTGGGTGACTGGGTGCGCTCGATCGGCCTGGACACCGTGCTCGGGCACGGCGGGGCGGGGTTGTCGGCGGGGGGGGAACCGCCCCTCCCCCTCGCCCAGGGGGTTCCCCCGGGAACCGGGGTCGTGGTCCCCGGCCAGCCCGCCTTCCCGCCCCGCCCCGGCGACGGGG
>QGUS01000385.1 GCA_003242515.1 Actinomycetota bacterium | reverse complement strand
TTCACGGGGGGCGGCGGCGTGGCGGGCAGGCCCGTGCCGATGGTGCCCCCGGAGGAGCGGTCCTTCCCGGAGGGCGGGGTCATGCCCGGAGACGACTTCGACTTCGCCGTCGAGGAGGAGAGGTCGGGGGTCGTCGTGACCCCGATGCCGCTCCCGGCGGACGGCCGGCAGCCCTGACCGGGTGTGACATCCCCCGGGCCGGGCGTAGCATCGGCCCATGGGCTTCCGTACCAAGCAGATCCACGCCGGCGTCACCCCTGACCCCGTCACCGGGGCGATCCTCACCCCTATCCACCAGGCGACCACCTTCGTCCAGGACTCGGTCGACGAGTACATGGCGAAGGGCTACTCCTACTCCCGCGGCGGCAACCCGACCGTCCGGGCCTTCGAGGAGAAGCTGACCGCCCTCGAGGGCGGCTACGACACCACCGCCTACGGCTCGGGCATGGCCGCGACCGTGGCCGTCCTCCTCGGGCTGCTCGAGCAGGGTGACCACATCGTCGTCGCCGACGTGGTGTACGGAGGCACCTACCGGTTCGTGGACAGGTTCATGCGGAAGTTCGGGGTCGAGGTCGACTTCGTCGACGCCTCCGACACCTCCCGGGTCGAGGCCGCGATGCGCCCGACCACCAAGCTGGTCTTCACGGAGTCGCCGGCGAACCCGACGCTGAAGGTGACCGACCTCCAGGCCGTGTCCGACATCGCCCACGCCCACGGTGCCATCCACGTCACCGACAACACCTTCCTCACGCCCTACTACCAGCGGCCGTTCGAGCTGGGCGCCGACGTGATCGTCCACTCCACCACGAAGTTCCTCGACGGCCACAACGCCACGCTCGGCGGGGCCGTGGTGGTGAAGACCCCCGAGCTCCAGGAGCAGATCGCCTTCGCCCGGATCTCCGCCGGCCTGGTCATGTCGCCGATGGTCGCCTGGCTGACCCTCCAGGGGGTCAAGACCTTGTCCGAGCGCATGGACCGGCAGTCGGCCAACGCCATGGCCGTGGCAGAGTTCCTCCAGGGCCACGAGAAGGTCGAGTACGTGAACTACCCGGGCCTCCCCTCCCACCCGCAGCACGAGCTGTCGAAGCGCCAGGCGACGGGCTTCGGGGCGATGGTCTGCTTCGAGGTGAAGGGCGGCGTCGAGGCCGGCAAGAAGCTGATGGACTCCATCGAGTCGCCGTGGACCCTGGCGGAGAACCTGGGCCAGGTGGAGTCGCTGATCACCCACCCGGCGACCATGACTCACGCCTCCATCCCCGTCGAGGAGCGGGTCAAGGCGGGCATCACCGACGGTCTGGTGCGTCTCTCCGTCGGCCTGGAGGACGCCGAGGACCTGATCGACGCCCTGGACCGGGCCCTCGGAAAGATCTAGGAGTACGCCCACATGGGCCGAGCCACCGCCGCAACACTTCCCGGTCGCTCGGCCTGAGCGATCCGCCCCCTCAGGAAGACCCTAGGACTGGACCTGGTGCAATGGCCCTCCTCACGGAACAGCACCAGGGCGATCACCGTCGCTCAACGAAGGCCCTAGGGCTAGGCCTGTTGCAACTCGTGGCGATGCCATCGCTTCCAGCCTGCCGGCGTCCGCTCAACGAAGGCCCTAGGGCTAGGCCTGTTGCAACTTCCCACACCTGCGGTCTCACCACCGCCGGCGACGCCGCTCAACGAAGGCCCTAGGGCTAGGCCTGTTG
>QGUS01000384.1 GCA_003242515.1 Actinomycetota bacterium | reverse complement strand
GCTGATCGACCGGTTCCTCGAGTCCGCCGTGGAGGTCGACGTCGACGCTATCTACGACGGACGAGAGCTGCTCCTGGGCGGGATCATGGAGCACGTGGAGGAGGCCGGTGTGCACTCCGGCGACTCCGCCTGCGTCACGCCCCCGCCGACCATCTCCGACGAGGTCCGCGACGAGATCGTCCGCATCACCGGGCAGCTGGCCGAGGCCCTGGAGGTGCGGGGGCTGATCAACATCCAGTTCGCCGTCAAGGGCAACGAAGTCTTCGTCCTGGAGGCCAACCCTCGGGCGAGCCGCACCGTCCCGTTCATCTCCAAGGCACGGGGCGTCCCCCTGGCCCGCATCGCCGCCCGGGTGATGATGGGCGACGACCTCGAGACCCTGCGGGCCGAGGGGATGATCCCCGAGGTCCGGGACAACGGGTTCGTGGCGGTCAAGGAGGCGGTGCTCCCGTGGAACCGGTTCCCGGGCGAGGACTCGGTGCTCGGCCCGGAGATGAAGTCCACCGGCGAGGTCATGGGCATCGGACCCGACGTGGGCGCCGCCTACGGCAAGGCGCTCCTGGCCGCCGGGCACACGCTCCCGGACCGGGGCAAGGTGTTCCTCTCCTTCGCCGACCGGGACAAGCCGATGGGGCTCGCGGTCGCCCAGGCCTTCCTCATGCTGGGCTTCGACCTGATCGCAACCGACGGCACCGCCCGCTACCTGGCGCACCACGCCGTCCCCGCCGAGCGTGTGAACAAGATCGGCGAGGGGCCGGACGACATCGGCCAGCGGATCGAGCGCGGCGAGATCCAGCTGGTGATCAACACGCCGCGGGGCCGCCGGTCCCGGTCCGACGGCTCCGAGATCCGGCGCGCCGCCCGCATCCACTCCGTCCCCTGCATCACCACCATCCCCGGCGCCCTGGCCGCCGCCCGGAGCCTCCGCTCCGGCCGCGGCGCCATCCTTCGCCCCAGGAGCCTCCAGGAATGGCACAGGACCGCCTGACCGTCGACCTGGGCCCGCTGCGGCTGCGGACGCCACTCGTGGCGGCCTCGGGCACGGTCGGGGCCGTGTGGGAGTGGGCTCAGGTGGCCGACACCCGGGTCTTCGGGGCGGCCGTGGCCAAGTCGGTCTCGCCGGAGCCGTGGACCGGGCGGCCGGCGCCCCGGGTCGCCCCGCTCCGGACGGGCATGATCAACGGGATCGGGATACAGAACCCCGGCATCGATGCCTGGGTCGAGGAGAACGGGTCCCGGATCCGGTCGCTCGAGGTGCCCGTCTGGGGCTCGGCGGTCGGCAACACCGCCGACGGCTACGCCACCGTGGCCCGTGGGCTCGAGGGCGCTGGCGTCGCCGCCGTCGAGATCAACCTGTCCTGTCCCAACCTGGACGACGGGGAGATGTTCTCCTTCGACGCCGACCGCTCCGCCGGCGTGGTGGCGGCCGTGAAGCGGGCCGTGACGGTGCCGGTGGGGGCGAAGCTCTCGCCCAACACGCCGGACGTCGTGGGCGTGGCCCGGGCCTGCGTCGAGGCCGGCGCCGCCTTCCTCACCCTCACCAACACGGCGTTCGGCTTCGCCGTGGACCCGGGGGCCCGGCGGCCCCCCCCACCCGGCGGGCCCGGCGGCCACCGGGGCCCCGGGATCAACCCGGGGGCGCTGGGGGCCGTGGCGGGGGTCCCCCAGAACCGGCCCGCGGCCCCGCCTGGG
>QGUS01000383.1 GCA_003242515.1 Actinomycetota bacterium | reverse complement strand
CCATTTCCTTTTTGTCGGCGGGGTCAGATGTGTATAAAGGACAGTTCGACCGGATGGAGAAGATGGGGGTCCTGGCCGTCGAGATGGAGGCCGCGGGCCTCTACGGCGTGGCAGCGGAGCACGGTGGCCGTGCCCTGACCATCGTCACCGTCTCCGACCACATCCGGACGGGCGAGCAAACGACCTCCGAGGAGCGGGAGCGCACCTTCACCGACATGGTCGAGGTGGCCCTGGGCGCCATCCTGAAGGACACCGCCCGCTAGGCATCCCACCCGCATGTCACTCGACCGCGCCATGTTCCGCCGCGGGGTCGGCGAGGCCTTCCCGCTGTTCCTCACGGTGGTGCCCTTCGCCCTCGTGGTGGGGCTGGCGGTCGTGGAGTCGGGGCTCAACCGGCTGATCGGCTGGTCGAGCTCCTCGATCATCTTCGCCGGGGCGGCCCAGCTCACGGTCATCACCCTGCTCGGGTCGGGGACCGCGGCTGCGGCCGCCATCGCGGCGGGCCTGGTGATCCAGTCCCGCCACCTCATGTACTCGGCGGCGATGGCCCCGACCTTCCAGAAGCAGCCCGGGTGGTTCCGGTGGCTGGCTCCCTACGCCCTGATCGACCAGATGTTCGCGCTCACGGTGCGCCAGACCGATCAGGCCCCGGACGCCTTCCGCAGCTACTACCTGGGGGCGATGGTCGTCTACGTCATCGGGTGGAACACGACCACCGCCCTGGGGATGCTGGTCGGGCCCGTGGTCCCCGACTCCTGGCAGCTCGGGTTCGCCATCCCGCTGATGTTCCTGGCGCTGATGGTCTCGGGGATCGACCGCTGGGAGAAGGCGTTCGCCGCGTTCGCCGCGGCCGTGGCCACCTACCTGACCATCGGACTCCCCAACCGGGCGGCCCTCATCATCGGAGGGGTCGTCGGGGTGGTCGCCGGCGTGGCGGCCGAGAGGATCCGGGATTGAGCGACCTCACCGCGTTCCTGGTGATCCTCGCCGTGGGCGTCGGCACCTATGTGTCGCGCTCGGTGTTCATCCTCGCCCTCGCCAACCGGCACATCCCGCCGGCGCTGGTGCGGGCGCTCTCCTATGTCGCCCCGTCCATCCTGTCGGCCCTCGTCGTGACCCAGATCGTCGGCTCCGACGGGCACTTCACCATCGGCATCGCGGAGACCGCGGGCCTGCTGGCGGGCGCGGTCACGGTCTGGAGGTCCCGCAACTTCCTCCTCTCCGCGGGGGTCGGCATGGCCGTCCTCTGGGTCCTCTCGGCCCTGCTGTAACCGCTCGGGGCACTCGCGCGGTCGAAAAGCCGGAAAACGGCCCGACGGCGGCGTCAAGGCGCCTTTTCGCCGGGCTACCTTGGCGGCTGCGGCGGTTGTGGTGGACCGCCCACGAGGAGGAGGACAAATGGCGAGCACGCAGGAGCGGGCCTCCGCCCCATCGGGGGGAGGGCTCGACTCTTTCTTCAAGCTGAGTGAACGCGGGACGACCGTCGGTACCGAGGTACGGGCCGGTCTGACCACGTTCCTCGTGATGGCCTACATCCTGTTCGTGAACCCGAGCATCCTCGGTGATGCCGGGCTCGATCCGGCGGCGGTAGGCGCGGGCACGGCCCTCGTGGCGGGCGTGCTGACCATCCTGATGGGCGTATTCGGGGACATCCCGAGCGCCACGGCCGCCGGGCTCGGACTGAAGGCTGCGGG
>QGUS01000111.1 GCA_003242515.1 Actinomycetota bacterium | reverse complement strand
ATCCCCGGCCGGGGGGAGCCGATCGACGACGGCGTCGTCATCCTCGAGGACGCCCGGATCTCATATGCCGGCCCCGCCTCCGGAGCGCCGGAGACTCCCGGCGCCGAAGTCGTGGCCGCCGACACGGTCATGCCCGGCCTCTGGGACTGCCATGGTCACTTCATGGGGATCGTCGGGCTGGGTATCGAGGAGACCTTCTCCACCCGCCCCCAGCTGGGTGCGATGCGGGCCACCGACGACGCCCGCCGGGCCCTCCATGCCGGTTTCACCAGCATCCGCGAGGTCGGCGGGTTCGGCGTCTACCTGGCACAGGCGATCGCCGAGGGCTTCGTGGAGGGCCCCAGCGTCTACGCGTCCGGCGGCGCCCTCTCCATGACCGGCGGGCACGGAGACTTCCACGCCCTCGACCTGGAGACGGCCCGGCACATGACCGTGCGCTACTTCGGGGAGGACGACATCGTCGACGGGCCGGAGGAGGCCAGGGCCGGGGTGCGCCGCATGCTCCGGCTGGGCGCACGGGTGATCAAGATCCATGCCTCCGGCGGCGTGATGAGCCAGCTCGACGACCCGCACCTGCCCCAGTTCTCCAGGGACGAGCTGCAGGCCATCGTCGACGAGGCGGGCCGCATGGACCGGGTCGTCGCCGCCCACTGCCACGGCAAGCGGGGGATGATGGCCGCCATCGAGGCCGGTGTCAGGACAATCGAGCACGGCACCTACATGGACGAGGAGGTGGCCGATGCGATGAAGGAGAACGACGTCATCCTCGTCCCCACCCGCTTCATCGTGGACTACCTGGCCCGGGAGGGCGAGCGGCGCGGCATGCCCGAGTACGCCAAGCAGAAGCTCTACGAGACGGCCGAGTACCACGCCAACGGGATCGCCCTGGCGGTGTCGAAGGGCGTGAAGGTCGCCCTCGGCACGGACATCTGGAGCACGAGCCTCTGGGGCCAGAACGGCCGGGAGCTGCAGCTGCTCACCGAGGTCGGGCTCACACCGCTGCAGGCGATCGGGGCGGGGACGGCCAACGCCCCCGGGACGCTGGCCCCGCAGGCCCCGAAGTCGGGTCAGTTGAGGGAGGGTTTCGACGCCGACGTGATCACGGTCGCCGGCGACCCGCTGGCCGACATCTCGGTCCTGTCCGACCCGGCCAATGTGACCGCCGTGTTCAAGGGCGGCCGCCGGTTCAAGTAGCTCAGACGATCCGCCGCTTCGACGCCCAGCGGGCGAGCTCGTGGCGGTTGGACAGCTGGAGCTTGCGGAGGACCGAGGAGACGTGGGTCTCCACGGTCTTGATGGAGATATCCAGCTTCCGGGCCACCTGCTTGTAGGCGAAGCCCCGGGCGATGAGCCGCAGCACGTCCTTCTCGCGGGCCGTCAGCTGGTCCAGATCGTCGTCGACGACCGGCCCGCCGCCAGCGAACGCGTCCAGGACGAACCCGGCGAGCCGGGGCGAGAACACGGCGTCGCCGTCGTGGACCCGCTGGATGGCCTCGGCCAGCTCGGCGGGCTCGATGGTCTTGGTCACGTATCCCCTGGCACCCGCCCGGATCATGGCGATCACGTCCTCCGCCTTGTCGGAGACCGACAGGGCGAGGAAACGGACCCCGGGGTTGGTGTCGGTGACGGCCTCGATCACCGCCACCCCGCCCCCGTCCGGCATGTGCACGTCGATCAGCACGACGTCGGGGTCGAGGCGCCGGATCCCGGAGATGGCGGTGTCGACGTCGCTGGCGTCGCCGACGATCTCGAAGGCGCCGGCGAGCTCCGCCTTCACGCCGGAGAGGAACAGGCGGTGGTCGTCGACCAGGAAGACACGCGGCTTCATGCTTCCACCGGGAGTCTCAGGTGCACTTCGGTCCCCTCCCCGGGCGCGCTCGTGATGGTGGCCGTGCCGCCGACCTTGCGGACCCGGCCGACGATGGAGTCGGCGATCCCGCGGCGGTCGAGCGGGATCGTACCGGCGTCGAACCCCTTGCCCTGGTCGGTCACGTAGATGGACACCCCGTCATCCTCGGTCTCGAAGTAGAGGCTGATGCGGGCAGCGCCCGAGTGCTTGGCGGCGTTCACCATCGCCTCGCTGGCCGCAGCCACTAGGGAACGGCCAGGGTCGTCGAGCGGCCTGTCCCCGACCACGACCACATCGACGGGCACCTGGTAGTCGTCCTCGACCCGGCGGGCCGCCTGGCGGAGGGCCGTGGACATGAGGTCCGCATCGGGCGCCGGCGCAGTGCCGAACAGCCAGTCCCGCAGCTCCTGCTCCTGATGGCGTGCCAGCATGCTGATGCGGGAGAGGTCGTCCGTCCGCTGGATGAGGGCGAGGGTCTGCAGGACCGAGTCGTGGAGGTGGGCCGCCATCTCGGCCCGCTCCTCCTGGCGGATCCGCTCGTTGCGCTCCCTGGCGAGGTCGGCGACCAGGCGCCGCACCATCGGCCCGAACCCGAGGGCCACCCCGAGTGCGGTGATCAGGATCGCCGAGATCATCACGACGACGTTGGCTTCGAACAGCGGACCGACCGTCGTCGCGAACACGGTGACCCCGACGACTACCAGCAACACGCCCATCGCCACGCGGACCCGTCCGGCCGCTCCGGCGCCGGGGTCGAACAGCACCGCCACCGTCCCCGACCCCGCCCGGTCGATCAGCGCCGCAGTCCCGAAGGCGAGGGTGGCGACGGTGATCACTAGGGCGGGGTGCGGCCACCAGCCGAGGATCTCGAAGCACCACATGGCCCCGGCGAAGCACATGGCGAGGCCCGCCTTCTGGGTGCTGTCCAGGTGTTTCGGCTCCCCGTCACCCACCTCCTCGTAGGCATACAGCCACAACGCCACGTAGAGGACGAGGCCCAGGCCCCAGATCGAAGCGAGGGTGAGGAAGGCGGCGCGGACGAACGGCGCGCCCACGCCGAGGGCGTCGGCCAGCCCTCCGGCGACTCCGGCGATCATCCGGTCGCTGCTGCGACGCTTGAACCTCATCGGGGATGATGATGGTGGCAGTCCCTGGCGCGCTCAATCGGTGACTTCCCCGGCCCCGGGTCGGGGTCGCATCAGGGGCATCCCCGATTGAAGTAGTGACCGGGAGCCCCAAGATTCGAGGGCATGGCAATGCAAGACACGACCAACGCACAGACCACCGCCCAGCCGCGGGGCCTGGAGCGCCCGGCCGAGGGCCGGATGGTCGCCGGCGTGGCGTCGGCGCTGGCCGGCCGCCTCGACGTCCCCGAGTGGGTGGTGCGGGTCGCCTTCATCCTCACCGCCTTCATGGGCGGGCTCGGCATCGTCCTCTACCTGGCGGGCTGGGTGCTGATCCCTGCCGAGGGCGAGAGCAGGTCCCCGGCGGAGCGGTTCTTCTCCAATGCGGGGACGACCCGTTCGTGGCTGGGGATCGGTCTGATCGCCCTCGCGATCGTGTTCATCCTCGACGAGCTGTCCCCGTTCGACGACTCCGTCGTGTGGGCGGTGACCCTGTTGGTGGTCGGCTTCCTCCTCTACTCGGGGGTGATCCCGACCCCGTCCGGGGGTGAAGACACCGATCCCTCCCCGACCCCCGGCGCCCTCTCGGGCACCACGGGGGGCGCCGCCATGACCGCTTCCGCCCCGGTGGCCCCGGCGGAGCCGGGCCACCCTGCCGCGGTGACGACCGACCAGCCGCGGCCGCGCCGCCGCAGGGAGCGCTCCCACCTCGGGAGCCTCACCATCGGCGTGGCCCTCCTGGCCATGGGCGTCCTGGCCGCGCTCGACGTCGCACCCGGGCGGATTGACCCGCTCCCCCGCCACTACCTCGCCGTGTTCACGGTGATCGTCGGCCTCGGTCTGCTCGTCGGCGCATGGCGGGGCCGGGCCCGCTGGCTGATCCTCGTGGGCTTCCTCCTGGTCCCCGCACTGGTCCTGTCACCGGTCCTCGAGATCGGCACGGGCGACCGCTTCACCCACTCCTACCGCCCCGCCTCCTTCGCCGAACTGAACCGCGTCTACACGATGGGCACGGGCTCCATGGACCTGGACCTCACCGAGCTGCCCTGGAGGGGGCAGACCGTGTTCGTCGAGGTCGAAGGAGAGACCGCCGCCATCCGGATCCGCGTGCCGGATGACGTCGCGGTGCGGGGCGTGGTCCGCGCCGACTTCGGCTGGCTGACCACCCCCCGGCGCGCCGTGGGCGGTGTTGCGCCCGTGATCATGGACCTGCACGAGCCGGCGGCCCTCCCCGCCCGGGGCGAGATCGTCATCGACGCCAGGGTCGAGGTCGGCACCATCCACATCAAGACCGTCGAGACGGAGGACCGCTGATGAAGCGACACGAGTTCGACCCCATCTCGTTCGTCTGCGGGGCTGTCCTGCTGGCCCTCGGGACCATGTTCCTCGCGGTGGACTGGCCGGTGGACGTGTTCACCGGGTTCAGCCAGGTGGCCAGGTGGATCTGGCCGGCACTGCTGGTCATCTCCGGCGCCGCGGTGCTGATCCCGGCCGTGTCGCGGATCGGCAGGACCGGCGAGGAGGGCGACGGGGACGCCGCCCGGTGAGGCGGCTACCCGTCGACCAGGCGTCGCCGCATCTCCTCGAGGACCCGCCGTTCCACCCCCGCGGCCTCGAGGAACCCGGCCGCCGACCCGTAGCGCTCGCCGAGCTTGGCGAGGAAGCGGGCGATCGCCTCGGGATTGGACTCGGAGAACTTCGGGGGAAGGGAGTCGAGGAATGAGTCCCCGTAGATGGTCCCCGTGGTCGAGTAGTCCCGGGCCACTTCGTCGTCCGCCACTCCAGCGGCGGAAAGGATCACGGCGACCACCGATCCGGTTCGGTCCTTCCCGGCGTGGCAGTGGACCAGGGTCGCCCCCGGGCTGGTCGCCACCA
The DNA here is from genome assembly GCA_003242515.1 of Actinomycetota bacterium. Taxonomy (GTDB): domain Bacteria; phylum Actinomycetota; class Acidimicrobiia; order Spongiisociales; family ZC4RG35; genus ZC4RG35. Next base: position 1,171 of record QGUS01000111.1, on the reverse strand, counting down.
GCTCCACGATCCTCCTGACCGACTCGGCCCCCATCGTCACCAGCCGCAGGTACCAGTCGGCTACGGAGTCGTAGGTGTCCTCCGGGTCGATCACGGCGGTCTTCCCCGGCGCCACCAGGTGGAGGGTGTGCACGGTCACGCCGACACCGTCGTGGTCGCTCTGGTGCTGCCGGAGGTCGACGACCTCGCTGATGCCGAGCGCCTCCACCAGCTCCCGTCTCGCCTCGGGGGCGAGGTCGTCGAGACGGCCGCTCCGGTAGAGCCGGCCGGGCCGGATCACTCCCCCGTCGACGGTGCGGAGGCCGCCGACGTCACGCAGGTTCAGCTCCGCGGCCATGGGATGGAGCAGGGTCACGACACCCTCCTCCGCAGCCAGCCGGCCAGCCGCTCGAACCCGTAGACGAGCACGAAGATGACGATGCAGATCGCCAGGGTGCGGTCGTAGCGGTGCGACTGGACCGTCGAGTTGAGGATCCCGCCGATCCCGCCGGCGCCCACGACGCCCAGCACCGTGGCCGCCCGCATGTACACGTCGAGGGTGTAGACGCCGATTCCGACGATCAGCGGCATGCCCTGGCGGAGGACGGCACCCGCCGTCCTCTGACCCCAGGTGGCGCCCACGGAGGCGAGACCGATCGCCGGGGCGTCCGGCTGGGCCTCCAGCCCGTCGGCGAGCAGCTTCCCGGTGAACCCGATGGCGCCCACGGTGAGGGCGAGGATTCCGGCGAACGGGCCCAGGCCCACGGCGACCACGAAGATCACTGCCAGGACCAGCTCGGGGATACCCCGCTGGAGGACCATGAGCCCCCTGGCCACGACCGACACCCACCCGGCCGGCGCCGTGTTCCGGGCCGCCAGCAGGGCGATGGGAAGGGCGATCGCCATCCCCATGATGGTGGCGGCCAGGGCGATCCAGACCGTCTCCACCATGGCCGAGGCGATGCCGCCGATGTTGGTGGCGAAGTCGGGCGGGAACATCCTTCCCGCCACCCGGGCCATCCCCGAGACCGCCTCGCCGAGCTTGCCGGGCGTCACCCCCACGGCAGCGGAGGCGGCGACGAAGCCGGCCACCGCCACCAACAGCGCCGCGGCCCTGGCTCCCCCAAGGCCGGCCCCGTCGTCGATGAGCGAGGCCCGGACCCGGCCGGAAAGGGCCCCGAGGACTTGTCTT
>QGUS01000382.1 GCA_003242515.1 Actinomycetota bacterium | reverse complement strand
GGGCCCCCCCCTCGAGCCGCGTGTCCATCCCCCCGGCCGCATCGTCCATCCCCTCGGTGAGGTCCCCCACCGCCTCCCAGCGCTCGGCGAAGCGGTCCATCAGGAAGTCCTCGATCCGGATGTCCGGCAGCTCCTCCCAGCGGAAGGGCGTCGAGACGAAACCGGTGGGACGCACCCCGTAGGCGGCGGAGACGGTCTTGTCCCGAGCGTTCTGGTTGTAGTCGATGAAGATCCCCCGCCGCTCCTCCTTCCACCACGCGGTCGTGACCAGCCCGTCCATGCGCCGCGCCAGCTCGCGGGCGAAGGCGAGGACCGCCCGGCGGGTCTGGAAGAAGTCCCACCGCGGCTCGATCCGGACGTAGACGTGGATGCCCCGGCTGCCGGAGGTCTTGGGCCAGCCGACCAGGCCCAGCTCGTCGAGGAGGGCCTTGGCCCCGGCGACGGCTTCCTTGACGTGGTCGAACCCGAAACCCGGCGTCGGGTCGAAGTCGAAACGCAGTTCGTCGGGATGGTCGGTGTCGCCGGCCCGCACCGGCCACGGGTGGAAGTCGAGGCAGCCGAGCTGGGCGAGACGGACCACGTCGGCGGGGACCCGGGGCACGTTCATCCGGCCGGGCCGCTGCGAGGGGAACCGGATCTGGACGGTGTCGAATGGGTCCCCCGGCTTGGCCCGCTTCTGGTAGACGGGGTCGGCGTCCACCCCCTGCAGGTACCGCTTCAACATCGTTGGCCGGTCGCGCACGGCCCGGAATGCACCGGGGAGGACCGTGAGGAAGTGCTCGACCACGTCGCGCTTGGTCCAGCCGCGGTCGGGGAACACGACCCGGTCCGGGCTGGTGATGCGGACCCTCTCTCCGCCTGCATCCACTTCGACGAACTCGGCCATGTTTCCCGTATCGTCCCCTCTGGAGCCGCCCACCTTAAGGCGGGGAGCATCGGAGGAGCCATGACCGACGCCAACGAGACGGTGGACCTGGAGGCGATTCACCGCGCCGCCGCACCCCATGCCTTCAACGAGACCTGGCAGTATCTCGACCGGGACCACCTGACCCCGGCCGAAGAGGAAGCGATGCTCTCGGCCGCGTTCGCCCAGCGCTACCACTGGTACGCAGTGGGCGACCCCCGCAACCGCGCCATCGCCGACTGGCAGGTGTCCCGGGCCACGGTCGTGGCCGGCTACGCCGAGCTTGCGGACCGGTTCGCCAGGAGGTCGCTGGAGACATGCCTCGAGCACGGCCTCGACCCCTTCGTCACCGGCTTCGCCCACGAGGCCATCGCCCGGGCCGCCGCCGAGGTCGACGACGTCGACACGTTCACCGAGAACCTGGAGGCGGCCAGGGCCCTGCTCGGGAAGATCGAGGACGAGGAGGAGCGGAAGATCCTCGCCGCCGACCTCGCCGAGATGTCGGAGTGACCGGCGCCGTCGCCACCATCGGGAGGAGCGAGGGGACGATCCACCCGCACGGCGCGCCCTGGTGACGCCTACCGTGGGGACCGGAATGGGCCGCGTCCATCAGATCAACGTCTCTCCGGGAGGGGTGCCCAAGCTGCCCGTGCCCGGGGCGGTGGTGACGGCACTCGGGATCGTCGGAGACGACCACCACGACCGTAAGCACCACGGCGGGCCGAAGCGGGCGCTGTGCCTGAACTCGTGGGGGGGGATCAGGGGAAGAGGGGGGAGGGGCACGGAAAGGGGCCGGGGGCCG
>QGUS01000110.1 GCA_003242515.1 Actinomycetota bacterium | reverse complement strand
CTCCCACCGGCGGCTACCGCGGTTAGGCCGATCGGCTCGTCGAAAACACGCCCTGCCAGCACGCCGCCGCCAGCAGCGCTGCGGCGACGAGCCAGCCCCGCTTCATGACCTCACCCGATCTGCTTCCACGCCCCCTTGCCGGTGGGCCTGGTGTTCCGGTTCCACCACTGGGCCTGATACAGCTTCCCCTCGTGCCAGGCCAGGTCGCCGGCCTCGAACACCCGTGACGGCGTCCAGATGGCGGTGCCGTCCGGCATCTCGGCGATCTCCTGCCACGGCCCGTACGGGTCGCCGGGCTTCTGGTTGCGGGTCCACCACAAGGCCTCCCACACCTTGCCGTCGTAGATCACCCGGTCGCCCGTGTCGAAGATCCGCGACGGCGTCCAGATCGCCGTCCCGTCGGGCGCGGTGGCGATCTCCATCCACGGGCCATAGGGGTCGCCCGGCGCCTGGCCTCGCGTCCACCACAGCGCCTCCCAGACCCGGCCGTCGTACATCACGCGATCGCCCGTGTCGTATACCTCGGTCGGCGACCAGGCCGGCAGCGACGCCGCGAACTGGATCCCCACGACCACCGGGTCGTGGTCGGAGGTCCGGAACTCGTCCGGCGCGTACAGCGAGACCAGCTGGCCGGCCGACTTGAACTCGACGTTGTAGTCGAGGACCGACGGCTCGTCGGCGTTGATGTGGTAGCTCGCCGCCCCCGTCACCTGGGCGAACAGCGACGGCGACGCCAGGGCGTGGTCGAGGTAGCCCCACTGCCCGTCGAACACGTAGCCGTAGTCGTCGCCGAAGTGGGCGTGGAGGTCGACGAAACCGGCGTCGAGGAACACCCGGATCGGGTCCTCCTTCCCGTACGAGTTGAGGTCACCGACGATCAGGAAGTCGTCGTCGACCACGCCCGTCGGGTACGTGTACAGCCAGTCGACGATCGCCTGCGCCGCCCGGGTGCGGGCGGCAGCCCAGCAGCCCTGCCCGTCGCCCTGGTCGGCGTCCGGGCCGGATGCGGGACACGAGCCCTTCGACTTCAGGTGGTTCACCACGACGGTGAACGCCTCCCCCGTCGAGACATGCCGGAACGACTGCGCCAGCGACGGCCGGTTCAGGTCGTCGTCGAAGCGGGGATCGACGCTCGAGTCGATGATAGCGAAGTCACCCACCGGCTCCACCACGCCGGTCCGGTAGATGAGGCCGACGCGGATCACGTCGGTGCCGATCACCCCGGTGTCGATGTAGTCGTAGGCGCCGGCCCCGGCGATGGCGTTGAGGCCCGCCACCAGGTCGGCCACCGGCTCGACGCCCGGGGTGTTCTCCAGCTCCATCAGGCCGAGCACGTCCACGTCGAGCTTGGAGAGCGCCTGAAGCAGCTTGGCCCGCTGGCGGGTGAACTCGTCGGAGCTGTTTGCGCCACGGCACTCCTGCTCGAACCCGGCCGGACCACAGCGAACGGAGCTGGAGGTGTTCAGCGTCAGGAAGTAGTTGAGGACGTTGAAGGCGGCCACGGTCACGTTGCCACCCACCTCGGGCCGGTCGGCCGGCCGCGGGTTGGCCGGGACGAACTCGGGCACCACGCCGCCCTCCACGAGGCCGGAGTCGGAGAGGTCGCCGACCACCCGGAGGCGGTACGCGTTGCCCGAGGCGGAGTTCCCCGCCCAGGTGTAGGTCATCACGCCGACCGCGCCGGTGACCGTGTCACCGCCCCGCAGCGTGTTGGCCGCGGACAGCGGGTTGCCCCCCCGCCCCAGCAGGATCGGGTCGGGGTTCTGATCGTTGAGGTGGTCGTCGATGATCAGCCGGTTGAGGTTGTTGGCCTCCTGCATCGCCGCGGCCCCCGGGCCGGGCTCGACCACCGCGGCCGGCTGCCACAGGCGGTCACCGGAGGAGACCACGACCTGGCCGAACCGGCCGAGCTGGAAGAACTCGGTGACGTAGAGGGTCTGCTCGAACGCGACCAGCATCCCCTCGTAACGCTCCAGGTAGTCGGCGGTCGGGAAGGGCATGGTCACCATGGCGGGGGTCACCGTGTGCCCGCTCGAGATGACCTCGACCGATTCGGGGAAGTTGAGCTGGGTCTGGCCCTGGAACTCGGCCACCACGCCGGTCACCCGCACCAGGTCGCCGAGGTCCACCGTGTCCTCGTCGCCGTGGAAGACGAAGATGCCCTCGGAGGTGGCCGGGTCGTCGTCGTGGGCCCCGTCGGGGCTCTGGACGTAGAAGCCGCGCAGGTTCGGGGCAGGACCCTCGTAGTCGCCGACCACGACGCCCTCGATGACCACCATCTCACCGACGCACGGGGAGACGTCGCCGGGGCCCTGGACGAGCCCGATCGGGCTCACCTCGGGCGGCTCGGGGCAGGTGCCGACCGGCGGCTCGGGGTCGCCGTCGTCGCCGCCCTCGCAGTCGTTGGCTGGCGAGGCGGAGTTGCGGGGCTCGGGGAGACCGGCCGTGAAGTCGGAGGCGTTGTCGTCGGTGTCGACGCAGCCGCCACCGGCGCGGAGCACCGCGTTCGTGTTCGACGGAGCGGGCGTCGGGCCAGAGCCCTCGTAGCAGTTGGCGGTCGCACCGAACCCGACGAAGTCGACGACACCGGCCGGGCAGGCGCCGCTGAGCGCGGCCGTAGAGTCGACCAGCGCCACCTTCCCCGCGGTGGCGGACATGGCGATGCTGCCGGTGATGTCAGGCGCGGGAAGGTCCTGGGTGCCGCCCGTGCCGAAGGCCTGGCCGACGAGGACGTAGCCGCCGGGCTGGATGGTCCCGGTGAGCGGAGTCACCTGCCAGCTGGTGCCCGCCGCCGACGCGTACTGGACCGACCAGCCCTGGAGCGAGACCGCCTCGCCGGTCGGGTTGAAGATCTCGATGAAGTCCTGCCGGTAGACGGCACCGGAGTTGCCGCCGCCGCCGTAGACCTGGGAGATGACGAGGTGCGCCGGCGGCTCGGGCTCCGGCTCCCCGTCGTCACCGCCACCGTCGCAGGGGTTCAGGTCGGATGCGGTGTTGCGGGGCGCGGGCGAGCCGATCTCGAAGTCGGAGGCGTTGTGGTCGGTGTCGACGCAGCCGTCACCGGCACGGATGGCGGCGGTGGTGTTGGACAGGGTCCCGGTCGGGCCGGAGCCCTCGAAGCAGTTGGCGGTCGTACCGAAGCCGACGAAGTCGACGACACCGGTCGGGCACGTGCCGGTGAGGGCGGTGGTGCTGGCGACCAGCGCGACCTTGCCCGCCGTCGCCGACATGGCGATGTTCCCGGAGGCGTCGGGGTCGGGCAGCGGCGTCGTGCCGCCGGCACCTGCCGACTCCTGCACCAGGTAGTACTGGCCGGGCTGGATGACGCCGGACAGGGTGGTCACCTGCCAGGACGACCCGGACGCAGACGCGTACTGGACGGACCAGCCGGTGACGTCGACCGGGGCGTCACCCCGGTTGAAGAGCTCGACGAAGTCGTTGGTGTAGGTGGCCCCGGAGTTGCCGCCTCCCCCGTAGACCTGGGAGATGACGATGTCCCCTTCACCTTCCTCGGCGAGGGCCGGGACCGCCACCGTCAAGGGGAGGAGGCCGACGAGAAGGGCCAGGACCGACAGAAGTGAGATCCGTCGCTTCATCGACGACTGCCTTTCGACTCGCTTGGGAGGGAACTTAGACGGGCATCTCCGGCGCGTCTCGCGATCACGGGCCCGGATTCAGCCGGCCGAGTCGCCGATCCGAACGACCCCGTGCTCGTAGGCGAGGATCACCGCCTGCACCCTCGACCGCGCCCCCAGCTTGGCGAGGAGGCTGGAGACGTGGGTCTTCACCGTCGCCTCGCTGAGGTAGAGCTCGTCGCCGATCTCCTTGTTGGAGAGACCCCGGGCGATCATCCGCCACACCTCGGTCTCCCGGTCGGTGAGCCCGAGGTCGTCGACACCCTTGGCCGCCGGCATCGCCTCCTCCAGGGCGACCCAGCGGTCGATGAGGGCCCGGGTGACCGACGGGTCGACGAGGGACTCTCCGGCGGAGACGGTGCGGATGGCGGAGAGCAGGGTGTCCGGCTCGGCGTCCTTCAGGAGGAACCCGGCGGCGCCGGCCCGGAGTGACCCGAAGACGTTCTCCTCGTCGCCGAAGGTGGTGAGCACGAGGACCGGTGGCCCGCCCTGCGAAGCGATGCGGCGGGTGGCCTCGATCCCGTCGAGGTCGGGCATGCGGATGTCCATGAGGACGACATCGGGCTTGCGGACGGTCACGGCCTCGACCGCCTCGTGCCCGGTCCCGGCCTCGGCGATCACACGCATGTCGGGCTCGTTGTCGATGATCATCCGCAGACCGGCACGGATCACGGCCTGGTCGTCGGCGAGGACGATGCGGAGTGTCACGGCACGGCCACCTTCTGGCTGACCGGGAGCCACGCCGACACCCTGAGGCCACCCCCGGTGCCCCGGGACAGGCTCAGGGTGCCGCCACAGGCAGCCGCACGCTCCTCCATGCCGCGGATGCCGTTGCCGGGCACCACTTCACGGAACCGGCCATCGTCCTCCACGACGACACCCAGGCCGTCGGCTCCGGGGCGGACCGACACCCAGGCGCGGGAGGCGCCGGAGTGACGGAGGGTGTTGGTGAGGGCCTCCTGGACGATGCGGACGGCGGCATGCCGGACCGGCTCGGGCAGGTCGGGCAGCTCGTCGGGAGCGTCGAATTCGACGGCGAGGCCCGTCTCCCGGACCCGGTCGGCGATCGCCTGCAGCTCCGACAGGTCCGGGGCGTCGGAGCGGAGCATCCCCACCGTCTGACGGATCGAGGTGAGGGCCTCCCTGGCGACACCGACCATCCAGGGGACGGCCTCCCGCACCGCCTCCGGGTCCCTGACGGCGACCCGCTCCGCGGCCTGGCCCCGGACGATCAGCGAGACGAGGTGGTGGGCGACGACGTCATGCAGCTCCCGGGCGATGCGGGCCCGCTCCTCGCTGACCGCCCGCTGCGCTTCGACCGCCCGGAGTCGCTCCAGCTCCATGTTCTGGGCGGCGAGCGTGCGGGCCGTCTCCTGGTGCCGCCTCACCAGGAGGCCCATGAGGACCGCCACGGCAACTGCGGTGAGGTGGAAGAGCGTCTCCGAGGTGTCGGGCGGGTAGGGGAAGAAGAGCGGGTTGTCCAATGCGTACGCCGAGAGGAAGGGAGCAGGGATGGCCAGCCACCATGGGTTGCCCGGGAGGAGGGTCCCGGAGTAGGCAACGACGAGCACCGGGATGAGGTGAAACTCCGTCTGCAGGCCGACCCCGTAGAGCAGCGGATAGACGATCGCGGTGGCGACGAGGAGGGTCCGGGGGAACCGGCGACGGAAGATGAAGGCGAGGCCCGTCCACGCTCCGGCGAGGTGCCAGGTGCTGGGCTCTGCCGGGTGCCACGCCCGGGACTCGAAGTACCCGTAGGCGAAGAACCACCCGAACGAGAAAAAGACCCCCAGGATCGTGTCCCGGGTCGTCGATCGCAGCGAGCCCCACCACGAGACCACGCGGGGATCGTACCGGCGGGGCCCTCCTGAGACGCCCCACCGGAAGGCGCTCTTCCCGGCGGCGGAATCATCCGCTCGGACGACCCGGAAGACACCTTCGGGGGATGGACGGGACGTGGCCTCCGACGAACGATCGGGGCATGGTCATGCGTCGCACCCTGGTCGCGCTCATCCTGGCTGCCGGGCTCGTCTACTCCGTCTACGCCAACCAGAACCCGGAGGGCCAGGTCAGCCAGGCCTCCCCCGGTCCCACCACGACGACCCGGCCTCCTGCTGCGAGCCGTCCCACCCAGGTGCCCGTCACCCGCCCGGTCCAGCCGGCCACCGGGCTCCACCCCGGGCTGGTGGCGGCCCTGGAGCGGGCGCGTCAGGCCGCGGAGCCGGAGGGGCACGCCATCCCCGTCTCGTCGGGATGGCGGTCGGTGGACGAACAGAACCGCCTGCTCGCCGAGGCGATCGAGAAGCACGGCCCGGTGGAGGAGGCGACACGATGGGAGTTCCCCCCGGAGCGTTCGATGCACGTGCGGGGCCTGGCCATCGACGTCGGCGACGGGCCTTCCGCCGACTGGCTCCTCGTC
>QGUS01000381.1 GCA_003242515.1 Actinomycetota bacterium | reverse complement strand
CTTCGAGACCCGTGGAGACGTCGAGGAGGTGGACGGTGGGCAGGCCGGCCGGGCCGCGCAGGTTGTTGTCGACTGCCTTCCGGGGCACGGCCACACTCTACGGCCGGTGCCACAATCGGGTCGATGCGGGTGGTCGCACAGAGGGTGAGCCGTGCCTCGGTCACGGTGGACGGCCGGGTCGTGGGGGAGATCGGCCCCGGGCTGTTGCTGCTGGCGGGTGTGGCGCGCGGGGACACCGAGGAGGTGGTCCGGGCCGCCGCCGACAAACTGGCCGGTCTGCGCATCTTCCCCGACGACGAGGGGCGCATGAATCGCTCCGTCGTCGACCTCGGGGGAAGCGCCCTCGTGGTCAGTCAGTTCACGCTGCTCGGCGACGCCCGGCGGGGTAGGAGGCCGTCTTTCACGGAAGCCGCCCCGGGCCCCGAGGCCGAGCCTCTGGTGGAGCTGTTCGCCCGCGAGCTCGAGGCCCGCGGTGTTCCCACCTCGACGGGGTCGTTCGGTGCCCACATGGAGGTGGAATTGGTCAACGACGGGCCGGTGACCCTCGTCCTCGACTTCTGACGGTCAGGAGGCGGCTACTCGCCGGAACCGGGCACCCTCGATGTGCTTGGGGAGGATGGCCAGACCGAGACCGATGCCCAGGAACGGGAGCAGACCGGTGTCGATGCCCCATCCCGCGGGCATCCCGAGTGGCTCCCAGAGGAGCGAGGCCGCGACGAGGAAGACGATGGCGATGATCGTGGCTCCGCCCGAATTGCGCGTCGCCCACGCCGACAGGCCGATGACGGCGATGACCGCCGGGAAAACCCAGGGCCAGGCCACGAGGAGGACGCCCGCGGTGATTCCCAGGCCCTTGCCGCCGGCAAACCGGTACCAGACGTTGTAGAGGTTGCCGAGGGCCGCCGCGAGACCCGCAGCGACGACACCCTGGTCCCCGGCGAGGAACGAGCCGATGAGGGCGGCACCGGCGCCTTTGGCCATCTCGACGAGGAGGACGGTGACCGCCAGACCCGGCCCGCCTACCCGAAGCGCGTTGGCGGTGCCCGGGTTCCCGGTCCCTTCGCGACGGAGCTCCACCTTCCGGAACCGACCGATCCACTCGGCGGTGGGGACGGATCCGATCAGATAACCGAGGACTGCCGCGCCCAGCATCTCCATGAGCTCATGCTCCCATGAAACGCCGGCCCGCGTCGCAGAATCTCAGGAAGTCGCAACTCCCGCACCACGGTCCCGGGGTCTCGCCGAACGCCTCCGACTCGATGCCCCCGACGAGACGCTCCATGGTGGACCCCGCCTCCTCGAGCCACGCCTCGTCGGCGACATGGCTCTCCTCGGCGCCGCCACCACCGAGATAGGCGAAGGTCACCACCAGGCTCTCCGGCTTGGGTCGTCCTAACTCGTATGACCCGGCGGCCACGGCGTAGGCCTGGAGCTGGACAACCCGCGACGGGTCGTCGGAGGGCCGACCACTCTTGAAGTCGACGATCTCCCATTTGCCGTTGTCGATGTAGATGGCATCGATCCGCCCGCGCACCACGGTGCTCCGGATGGTGAGATTGAATGGCTGCTCGACCAGATCGGCCGGCCGCCGGGCGAATCGCGACCCGAGGAACGTCTCGAATGCGCCGGGCGCAGCCGGCTCTTCCGTGACCAGGTCGTACGACGGTGTCTCGTCCCCGATGGGGAGCGGGACGATGCCCCTGTGGTGGAGCTCGATTCGGCGG
>QGUS01000380.1 GCA_003242515.1 Actinomycetota bacterium | reverse complement strand
ATACGATTTCTAGTAGGTTTGGGGGGGCTGGGAATTTGTAAAAGAGACAAACCTCCCCCCGCTCCGGGCCCAGGGCGACCCCCCGATCCCCCCCCCCCGCCAGGGCGTCGCCGACGCGATCCAGCATGGTGCGGCCGCCGACCACCACGGCTGCCTTGTCCCTGCCCATGCGGGAGCTCGCGCCCCCGGCCAGGACCGCACCCAGGACCGTCATGACCTCATGGCCTCCGGGATCGCCCCCCGCCATGCTTCGGCCAGAGCGGCCACGGAGACGCTCTCGTCGCCGATCCGCAGGGAGTCGCCGCCCATGACACCGATCCTCCGGCCCAGAGCCGGTGGGTCCCAGCCCGGTGTGACGACCGCCACGAACCGGTGAGGGTCCTCGCCGAACAGCTCGGCGGTGCCCTCGAGCTCGACGGTGGCGCCGACACCCGAAGCGATGCAGATCTCGGCGATCGTCACGGCGAGCCCGCCGTCGGAGACGTCGTGGAGGACGGGCGCGACGTGGGCGAGTCTCACCGCCTCGTCGATCACTGCCAGACCCACCTCGGGGTCCGCGGCGGTCGGTCTCCCGCCGGCGGGGCCGTGGAGACGCTCCAGATGGGACCCGGCGAAGTTGTCGGTCGGCTCGGGGCCGATCAGCCAGATCTCCATCCCGGGCTCCGCCCGGTCGAGCCGGGGCGGAAGGGCCGGCATCGGGTCGGCGAGACCGAGGACGCCGACCACCGGCGTCGGGTTGATGTCCGCGCCGTCGGTCTCGTTGTAGAGCGAGACGTTCCCACCGACGACGGGGATGCCGAGCGCCTCGCACGCCCCGGAGATGCCCTCCACCACCTCGACGAGCTGCCACATCACCTCTGGTTTCTCGGGGTTGCCCAGGTTCAGGTTGTCCACGGCGGCGAGCGGCCGGGCGCCGGTGACGGCGACGTTCAGCGCCGCCTCCCACACCAGCCGCGCCGAGCCGCGACGCGGGTCGAGGAGGCAGAGTCGGCCGTTGCCGTCGGTGGAGACCGCCAGACCCTTCCCGGTCCCTGCCACGCGGAGCAGCGAACCGTCGTGACCGGGGCCGACCACGGTTCCGAGGAAGAGCATGTGGTCGTACTGCTCATACGCCCACGCCGCCGACCCGACGCCGGGTTGGCGGAGGAGGTCGAGGAGGGTGTCGATGACCGGGACTTCGCCCGGCTGGAACGGGCGGCTCCACAGATCGTCGAGCCACCCGGGCCGTTCGACCGGCCGGTGATAGAGCGGTGCGTCGTCGGCGAGCGACGCTGCGGGGACGTCGGCGACCAACTCGCCGTCATGGCTGACGACCAGACGGTCGTCGGCGCGCACGGTCCCGATCACCGAGGCGTCGATCTCCCATCTCTCCGCGACCTCGAGCACCTCGTCGACGTTGTCGGGGCGGACGAACGCGAGCATCCGCTCCTGGGACTCCGACATCAGGATCTCGGGGGCGGTCATCCCCGTCTCGCGGAGGTGGACCCGGTCGAGGTCGACGTCCATCCCGAGACCGGCCCGGCCCGCCGGCTCGGAGGTGGCGCACGACAGCCCGGCCGCGCCGAGGTCCTGGATGCCGGCCACCAGGTCGCGCTCGTACAGCTCAAGACACGCCTCGATCAGCTTCTTCTCCTCGAACGGGTCGCCCACCTGGACGCTGGGACGCTTGGTGGCGGCCTCCTCGTCGAAGGAACCGCACGCCGACAGGGAAGCGCGCGCGAACCAGG
>QGUS01000109.1 GCA_003242515.1 Actinomycetota bacterium | reverse complement strand
ATGTAGAGGTCCTCGAAGCCGCCAAGGTCCTCTTCGACTACGGCTTCGAGGACCTCTACATGGTCGGGGTGGCGGCCGGCGTCCCGTACCGGACGACACGGCGGGTCGCCGACGAGGACCCGCTGGCCGTCACCGCAGGGCTCGAGACGCAGGTGCTCCTGGGAGGGGAGGGACTCCTCTCCCTCAGGCCGGAGCCGCCTCAGGAGCTTCCGGACCTGCCGCCCCCGCCGGCGGTCGTGGCGACGAGGCACCCGGACGGCGCCACCGGCCCGTTCCAGGCGGTCTTCTACTGGTTCCAGAGGCTGCTGGGATCGTGACCGGATTCGACTTCGCCACCGAGGTGATCTCCGCCGAGGATCTCGCCTCGCGGGTGGCCGAGCTGGGCGCCGCCATCAGCGAGGACTACCGGGGCAGGGACCCGGTCTTCGTGGTGGTCTTGAAGGGATCGTTCCCGTTCGCCGCGGACCTGGTCCGCCACGTCGACTTCCCGGCCGAGGTCGACTTCATGCTGCTGAACCGGTTCGGCGAGGGCGGCCGGGTCGGGATCGCCATGGACCTCTCGGTCCCGGTCTTCGACCGCGACGTGATCATCGTCGAGGACGTCATCGACACCGGGCTCACCCTCAAGGTCCTGCTCCGGATGATGCGGGACCGGGGAGCGGCGTCCGTGGCCACCGTCGCCCTGTTCGACAAGATCCGGCGGCGGATCGCCGACGTCGCCATCGACTACCGCGGCTTCGAGGTGGGGGACGAGTACCTGGTGGGATACGGGCTCGACTGGAAGGGCCTGTACCGAAACCTGCCCTCGGTGTGGGCGTTCCTCGACCACGACGCCTTCGTCCACGACCCGGGGATCCTGGCGGACGCTCTCTGGGGCTGATCGTCACCAACGGCCCGGTGATAACCTCGCGTCATGGACGAGTACCGGGACCTGGTTCCCCTCAGAGTGGTCGACGTCCGGCTCGAGTTGCCGTCCAACCAGCCGATCGTCCTCCTCAAGGAGATCCACGGCGACCGGTACCTGCCCATCTGGATCGGGGCCCCCGAGGCCACCTCCATCGCCACGGCGCTGGAGAACGTGACCACGCCCCGCCCGCTCACCCATGACCTCCTGCGTTCGGTCATCGACGCCCTCGGTGCGGTGGCCTCACGGGTGGTGATCACCGAGATGCGGGACTCCATCTACTTCGCCGACATCACCTTCGCCACCGACGGGCGCGAGGTGTCCGTCTCCTCCCGGCCGTCCGACGCCATCGCCCTGGCCGTGCGCACCGGCACGCCGATCTACGCCAACCCCGACGTCCTCGACGAGGCCGGGGTGGTGATCGAGGACGAGGTCGACCAGGAGGAGGAGGTCGCCCGCTTCCGCGAGTTCCTCTCCGACGTCACCGTCGAGGACTTCCTGGGTCACGAGCACGACGAGTGACTGTGGATTCCCGCTGACCGGGTTTTCCACAGAAAGCGTTGACTCCGCGCGCACAGATGGGTAGCTTCACGGTGGGCGGAGTTACACTCATGTAACCCGGTGGGAACTGGAGGACCCCGGATGGCCAAGGAGATCGTCGGATACCGCGCACCACAGGTGTGCAAGCTGGTGGGGATCACCTACCGCCAGCTCGACTACTGGGCGCGCACCGGCCTCCTCGCCCCCTCGCTGCAGGAGGCTTCGGGCTCGGGCACGCAGCGTCTCTACTCGTTCACCGACGTCGTCCAGCTCAAGGTGATCAAGCGCCTCCTCGACGCGGGGATGAGCCTGAAGAAGATCCGCTCCGCCGTCGACATCCTGAAGAAGCAGCTCGACACCGACCAGCCGCTCGCCGACGTCACGCTGCTCAGCGACGGCCGGACCATATACGCCGCACATTCGCCGGAGGAAGTCGTCGACGTCTTCCGCAAGGGCCAGGGCGTGTTCGGGATCGCCATCGGCCCGGTCCAGGAGGAGGTCGCGGGAGACATCAAGCACCTGTTCCCCGAGCAGGTAGAGTGGGCCGGGGTCAGCGAGGCAGGAGCACCCTGAGCACCGAAAGACCGACCGCGACGGAAATCCAGTTCGCTCACAACAGCGAACGGCAGTTCGCTCTTCTCCTCGACTTCTACGGCATCCCGTGGGAGTACGAGAGCAGAACGTTCCCGATCGAGTTCGACGAGGACGGCGAGCCCACCAAGTGGTTCACCCCCGACTTCTACCTGCCCGACGATGATCTCTTCGTCGAGATCACGACGATGGACCAGAAGCTGGTCACCAAGAAGAACCGCAAGGTGCGCCAGCTCCGCGAGGCCCATCCGGGCATCCGGTGCAAGATCTTCTATCAGCGCGACTATCTCCACCTGGTGATCAAGTACGGGCTGGAGGAGCCCGAGCACCTGGAGGAGGTGACCGCTCCCACGCGATTCCCGGGCCCGCCGCAGGTGGTGCGTCTCGAGGACCGTGGCGAGCGTCTCTCGGCGGGATGATGCGGTCACCACTTCACGACGTCCACGCCTCGCTCGGCGCGCGCTTCACCGAGTTCGGCGGCTGGGAGTTGCCCGTCCGCTACGACTCGGTGATCGCAGAGCACAAGGCCGTCCGCGAGTCCGCCGGATTCTTCGACGTGACGCATCTCGGGCGTTTCGACCTGACGGGTGAGGGCGCCCACGACGCCGTCCGGCGCCTCCTCTCCAACGACATCGAGCGGATCGAGCCGGGGCGATGCCAGTACACGATGATGCTCAACCCCGAGGGCGGCGTCGTCGACGACATCATCGTCTGGTGGATGGAGCCCGGCCGCTACCGGGTCCTCCCGAACGCGGCCAATCACGAGAAGGTGATGGCCGCATTCACCGCCGAGCCCGGGACGGTGGTGTCCGACCTCCGCCCGTCCAGCGTGCTCATCGCCGTGCAGGGGCCCGAGGCCACATCCGTGGTGGAGCGGATCCTCGGCGTCGCCCCGAAGCGCTTCCGCATCGCCGCGGCCGACTTCCAGGGCACCCGGGCCGACATGGCCGGCACCGGCTATACGGGGGAGAGGGGGGCCGAGGTCTGCCTCGACCCCTCCGTCGCACCCGCCTTCGTCGAGGCCCTGGTCGCAGCCGGCGTCAAGCCCTGCGGGCTAGGGGCGCGCGACACGCTCCGTCTCGAGGCCGGCCTCCCGCTCTGGGGGGAGGACATCGACGAGACCACGACGCCGCTCGAGGCGGGGCTGGACTTCGCCGTCGCCATGGACCACGACTTCGTCGGCCGAGACGCTCTGCAGCGCCAGATGAACGGGGGCCTGCCCAGGAAGCTCGTCGGCTTCGTGCTGGAGGACCGGGGCGTGCCCCGGCACGGCTACGCGGTACGCACGGCCTCAGGGGGCACCGGCCACGTCACCAGTGGCAACATGAGCCCGATGATCGACCAGGGGATCGGACTCGCCTACGTCAGCCCGCCACCCGCGCCGGGGGAGGGGCTGGAGGTCGAGATCCGCGACCGCTGGATCCCCGCTAGACAGGCCCAGCCACCGTTCCACCTACCGAGATGACCCGTCCCGTCATCGACGACCCCCGGTTCCCAGATGGGTACGTGCCCGAGAGGACCGGGAGGCACGTCGAGTGGGACACGGCGGTCGTCTGGCTGACCGAGGCCTGCCACTACTGGCTCGCCCCCACCCGCCCCGAGGGCACGCCGCATGTCGTGCCGCGCTGGGGCGTCTGGTGGGACGGCCGATTCTGGTACGACGGGGCCCCGGACACCCGGCACGCCCGCAACCTCGCAGGGAACCCGGCCTGCGCCCTGCACCTCGAGAGCGGAGAACAGGTCCTGATCCTGGAAGGCGAGGCGCGACCCACCGGGGCGTTGGACATCGAGACGGGACGGGCGCTGGCGGAAGAGTACGCCAGAAAACACGCGCCGGCGTACAATCCACCGCCGGACGCATGGTCCGGTCCGGGCGGAGGGGGCATGATCCTGTTCACCCCGAAGAGGGGCTTCGCCTGGTCGAGGTTCCCGGATGACGTGACTCGATACACATGGCTCTGAGCATCGCTATTCCGAGACCACACCCGAAGTACGGCACCGAGCTGGTGCGCGACTGGAACCCCGAGGGGGAACCCGTGGCCGCGGTCGTCCTCGTGCACGGCATCGCCGAGCACTCCGGCCGGTACGAGGCCGTGGGCGACCGTCTCTCCGAGGCGGGGTTCGAGGTCCGGGGGTTCGACCTGGTCGGCCACGGCGTGACCGGTGGCACCCGGGGCCACGTCGACGACTGGGCCGAGTTCCTCGACCAGATCGAGGCGCACGTCGCCGAGATGCGGGAGACGGGGCTCCCGCTGGTGCTCTTCGGGCACTCCATGGGCGGCAACCTCGTCCTCGACTACGCCATCGCCGGCCGGCCCGCCCCCGACATCATCGTGGCCTCGGCGCCCGCCCTGTACGGCGGCGCCGGATGGCAGCGGAAGCTGGCCCCGGTGCTGGCGAGGATCGCCCCGAAGCTGGCGGTGCCCAGCAAGATCAAGGGCGAGCAGCTCTCACGCGACCCGATGGTGGGGGAGCGCTACTTCGCCGACCCGCTGGTGTTGACCAGGGCCACCGCCTCCCTGGGTGCGCAGCTGTTCGCGGCCATGGACCGCGTCGCCGCTGGGGCTGGCAAGATCGAGGTGCCGGTGCTGGTGCTCCACGGCGAGGACGACACCATCGTCCCGGCCCGGTCCACCGAGGCGCTGGGCGACCTGGAGGGGTTCGAGCGACGCACCTACCCGGGCCTGCGCCACGAGATCCTCAACGAGCCCGAGGGCCCGGAGATCCTCGACGAGATCATCGACTGGGTGCGGGCCCGGCTCTAGTCGGCCCAGCGCAACAGCACCTTGGCGGCGTCGCCGCCCCGCACCGCCGCGAAGGCCCGGTCGTACTCCTCCGCGGAGAACCGGTGGCTGATGACCGGGGAGATGTCCACGCCGGACTGGATGAGGATGTTCATCTTGTACCAGGTGTCGTACATCTCGCGGCCGTAGATGCCCCGGATGGTGAGCATGTTGAAGATCACCGTCGACCAGTCGATGGGGTAGGGATCGGAAGGGATCCCCAGCAGCGCCACCCTGGCGCCGTGCACCGTGTTGGCCAGGATGTCGGCCATCGCATAGCGGGACCCGGACATCTCCAGCGCGATGTCGAACCCCTCGGTCATCCCCAGCTCCCCCTGGACAGTCTTCCAGTCGGCCGTGGTCGGGTCGACCGTCACCGTGGCGCCCATCTCCATGGCCAGGCTGCGGCGGAACTCGTTGGGGTCGGACACCACGACGTTCCTGGCGCCGGCCTTCCTCACGACCGGGATCGCCATCAGGCCGATCGGGCCCGCGCCCGTGATGAGGACGTCCTCGCCCAGCACGGGGAAGGCGAGCGCGGTGTGGACCGCGTTGCCGAACGGGTCGAAGAGGGCGGCGATCTCGGGGTCGAGGCCCTCGACGTGCCGCCACACGTTCTGCTTGGGGACGACCACGTAGTCGGCGAAGGCGCCGGGGATGTCGACCCCGAGGCCCCTCGGCTCCTTGCAGAGGTGCCTGCGGCCGGCGAGGCAGTTGCGGCACTTGCCGCAGACGACGTGCCCCTCGGCGGAGACCAGCTCGCCGATCTCGAACCCCTTTACGTTGCTGCCCAGGGCGGCGATGTGGCCGGAGAACTCGTGGCCCACGGTCATGGGGGCGGGGACGGTCGACCGGGCCCAGTCGTCCCACTCGTAGATGTGGAGGTCGGTGCCGCAGATGCCCGTGGTGTGCACCCGGATCAGGACCTCGTCCGGACCGGGCTCGGGTACCGGGACCTCCTCGAGGGTGAGTCCCGGGCCGTCGGGATGCTTCACCAGCGCCCTCATGCCCACCTCGCGTCGATTTCGGCGCCCGCCTCGACGTAGGCGGGAGCGATCCTCTCCTCCCAGAGCCGCACCTTGGTCTCGTGGCCGCAGAACGCCGCGGCCAGGCTGCGGCGGGTGATGCGGGCCAGGTCCGTGACGCCCAGCCCGTGGTGGGTGGTCACGAACTCGAACTCCTTCGGCATCGAGGTCGAGCTCATCAGCCGGTTGTCGGTGGAGATCGTCACGTTGAAGCCGGACCGGTACAGCGCCCCGATCGGGTGCTGTGCGGCGGTCAGGGCGCCCGTGGCGAGGTTGGAGTACGGGCACATCTCCAGGGGGATCTGCCGGTCCCGGATCCGGGACAGGACCTCCCC
>QGUS01000379.1 GCA_003242515.1 Actinomycetota bacterium | reverse complement strand
CCCTCCTCGACCCGGTGGCGGATCACCTCCGACGGCTCCTCCAGGGAGCCGCCCAGCCGGAGGGTCTCCACCCGGCCCACCTTGACGATCAGGTCCATCCGGTCGAGCAACGGCCCGGACACGCGCTGCCGGTAGCGGTCGACGTCCGACGGGCGGCAGGTGCACGGCCGGTGGCGGTCCTCGTGGTACCCGCACGGGCACGGGTTGGTCGCGGCGATGAGGTGGAACCGGGACGGGAAGCGGATCGAGACTCCCTTCCGGGCGATGGTCACGAACCCGTCCTCCAGGGGCTGGCGGAGGGAGTCGAGGTTCGCCCTGGGGAACTCCGCCAGTTCGTCGAGGAACAACACCCCCCGGTGGGCCAGGCTCACCTCCCCCGGCACTGGCATGCCCGACCCTCCCCCGACCAGGGCGACCCGGGTGGCCGTGTGATGTGGAGAGCGGAACGGCGGAACCCGGACCATGCGACGGTCCAGCCCGGCCGCAGCATGGATCAGCGCCACCTCCACCGCGGCCTCCTCGTCGAGCTGCGGGAGGATCGAAGGGAACCGCCGGGCGAGCATGGTCTTGCCGCCTCCGGGCGGGCCGTAGAGGAGGACGTGGTGCCCGCCGGCGGCGGCGATCTCCATGGCGCGGCGGGCCACCGGCTGCCCCTGGACATCGGCCATGTCGAGGACCTCCGGGTCCGCATCGCCTTCGTCGGGCCGTGCCGGCTCCCTCCCGTCGGGCCCGGCCTTCAGGAACGCCACCGCGTCGGCCAGGGTGGCGACGCCGTAGACCCGGGATCCGGGGACGACGGCGACCCGGGAGGCGACGGATGCCGGGACGAGACAGGGGATCCCCAGCCGGGCCGACAGTACGGCAGCGCCGATCGCGCCGGCAGCGGGACGGACCCTCCCGTCCAGGCCCAGCTCTCCCACGGCCACCGCCTGGCTCTGCAGGGTCACCTCCCCGGAGGCGGCGAGGACGCCGAGGGCGATGGGCAGGTCGAAGTCGGTCCCCGACTTCGGGATGTCCGCGGGCGCGAGATTGACCGTCACACGGCGGTTGGGGAACCACATGCCGGCCGAGTTGATCGCAGCCCGGACCCGGTCCTTCGCCTCACGGACCGCCGTGTCAGGCAGGCCGCTCAGGCGGAAGGCGGACTCCTGCCCGCCGACGTGGACCTGGACCTCCACCTGCCGGACGTCACCCCCCACCAGCGCGGCGGAGCGCGTCGACGCGTTCATGCATCCGAACGTATGGGGTCGGCGGAGCGTGTGGAAGGGGGTTGGAACCTTTCCCGCTCCGCTATCCGCACCGCAGAGAGGAAGGATCGGCCTCGTCTATCGCCCCGTCCAGCGCGGCTGGCGCTTCTCGAGGAACGACGCGACGCCCTCACGGGCGTCATCGGTGCCCAGCGAGATGGCCTGCGTCTCCGTCTCCCAGCCGATCGACTCGCCGAAGCTCGACTCGAACGAGGCGTTCAGCCCCTGCTTGACGAACCCCTGCGCCAGCGGCGCCCCCTCCAGGAACGACCGGGCGTGCTCCAACGCCCGCGCCATGAGCGCCTCCGGCTCCACCGCCTCCAGGGCCAGGCCGATCCGGACCGCCTCCTCGGCTCCGACGATGCGCCCGGACAGGGCCAGCTCCTTCGCTCGCTGCAGCCCCACGATCCGCACTTAACCCTCCGGAGAAAAAAAGAGGGTACGCTTCCGTGGTGCACCAGACCAGTAAAAAAAAAAAATAGAGAAAA
>QGUS01000378.1 GCA_003242515.1 Actinomycetota bacterium | reverse complement strand
TTTTTTTTTGGGAGCGTTAAGTTTTTTTAAAGGACCAGACGTTCGACTACGTAGCCCCGAGGAGCCTCGACGAGGCGTACGGCGCCCTCGGCGACGACGCCAAGGTGATGTCGGGCGGCATGAGCCTCATCCCCCTGATGAAGATGCGGCTCGTCTCCCCCGCCCGCATCGTCGACATCGGGAAGGTCCCGGGTCTCGGCGATGTCGAGGACCGGGGCGACCACATCGCCATCAAGGCGCTGGTGCGGCACGCCGTCACGGCCACCCATCCGCTGGTGCTGCAACATGCCCCGGCGCTGGCGCAGGCCGCGGCGATGACCGGTGACGTGCAGGTCCGAAACCGCGGCACCACCTGCGGCTCCCTGGCCCACGTCGACGTGGCCGCCGACCAGCCGGCGGCGATCATCGCGCACGGCGGCGTGGCCGTGATCGGCTCGTCGACCGGGACCCGCGAGGTGAGCGCGGCCGACTTCTGCGTCGACACCCTCACCCCCGACCTGGCGCCGGACGAGGTGCTCCTCGAGATCCGGCTGCCCAAGATGGGCCCGGGCGAGGGCGCGGCCTACGATAAGCTCGGCCGCCGTGGCGGCCACTCCGACTACGCCGTGGCGGGCGTCGCGGCGTGGGTGAAGATGAGTGGCGGCTCCATCGTCGATGCACGGGTCGGCCTGACCGGTGTCGGCACCAAGCCGCAGCTGCTCCACTCGGTGGCCGAGGCTCTGATCGGGACCGACGGATCCGAGTCGGCGGTCGCCGCCGCGGCGGAGCGGGCGGTCGACGGCGTCACCGTGCTCGAGGACCTGTATGGATCGGAGGAGTACAAGGCCCACCTGGCCAAGGTCTTCACCAAGCGGGCCATCCTCCAAGCGGTCGCCTCGGTCAACGCCTAGCGCGAAAGGCTCCACCCTCTCCCTTCGGCCCCGGTTCAGCCGGGGCCGAAGCCGTCTCCGGCTCTCCCATGTCGGACAGACGATCGCAACACCGGAGCAGGCGATGCGAGAAAGGGAGCACTCGCACGGAGGGGGCAGGGATCAGGGTCGCCGGAATGCCGACCGCACCCGGGCGATGAGCACGTCGCAGGGCACGGCGTCGAGGAGGCCCTCGGCGACAGTCCCGAGGAGAACCATGCGGGTGGCGGTGGCGCCACGGCTGGAGGCGACCACCAGGTCGGCGTTGCGGTGCCGGACGGTCTCGGCGAGGGCACCCATGGTCGGACCGTCGATCACCAGGGTCCGCACCCGGTCGCCCCAGTCCCGGGAGAACTCGTCCATCCGCTCCCCGGCCAGTTCCATGCGCCTCCCCCGGGTCGCCTCCACCTCCTCCTGGAAGAGGCCGGCCTCGGCCAGCATGTGGTCGAACCGTGCGGGCAGCACGTAGACGAGGGTGACGTCGGCGTCGGGGAACATCTCCAGCGCCGTCTCCACGCCCGTCCGGGAGGCCTCGGAGAAGTCGACCGCCACCAGGATCCTCCGGTAGGGCACGCGGGGTTGGCGGCGTACCACGAGCGTGTGGCTGGACGCCTTGCGGGCCACCCGGCGGGCGGTCGGGCCGACCGAGAAGACGTCCTCGCTGGAGGACCCGACGACGACCAGGTCGGCGTCCTTGCCGTGGGCGGTGATCTCCCAGGCAGGAGCGCCCTTGACGACGGACAGGTGCACGGGGACGGAGGAACGGCCCTGGCACCACTCGGCGATCTCCGCGGCGGCGTCCTCGCTCGTCCCCACACTGAACGGGG
>QGUS01000108.1 GCA_003242515.1 Actinomycetota bacterium | reverse complement strand
CGTCCTCGCCATGCTGGTCATCGGCGCCCTCGGTGAACGGATCGACTTCACCTGGGACTGGCCCGCGAGCGGCTGGCTCCTCGCCCTGGCCCTCGGCCCGCAGGTGATCGGGTGGATGATGATCGGCTATGCCCTGCCCCGGCTCCCCGCCGCGGAGACGGCGACGATCGTCCTGCTCCAGCCTGCCCTGACGATGGTGTGGGGCTCGATCATCTTCGACGAGCGGCCGTCGGCCCTTCAGATCGCGGGCGCCGTGATCGTCCTCGCGGGCGTCGCCATGGTTGCGGCCTCGGGGGGCGGCTCCGGCGACCGACCCGCGGTCGAGGGCACCTAGGGCGCGGTCAGCCGGCGGCCTGCTGCCAGGTGGTCCGGACCGCCCGGGCGAGCGCATCCACCGCCCGGCGCGCCTCGCCGTCGGCGTCGGCCCCGTTGGCGACCACCAGGACCGCGAAGCCGGCTTCCGGGTGGGCCCACACCACCGCGAGGTTCGCGTTGTTGGACCCGGCGTGATACCAGGCGGTACCTCCCGGCCACCCGCCGGGGTCGGTCAGACCCCAGCCCATGGCGTACTCGTAACCGGGCTGGATCCGGGTGATGGGGGTGACCAGGGTGCGGCCGGTTTCCGCGGTGACGAGGTCGGAATCGCCCCGCGACGCCTTCATCATCTCGGCGACGATCAGACCCCAGTCCCCCAGGCTGGCGAACGCCCCGCCCGAGGGCCTGCGGAAGGGCGTGTTCTCGTGCGCCTCCCGGACCATCCACCCGCCACCGGAGGGCTTCTGGTGGGGCACCGGCTGGTCCGACGCCCCCGGGGCGACATGGGGCCCGTATCCGAAGGTCGTGGCGCCCAGGGGTGCGGCGATGTTGGCGACGGCCCACTCCTCGAACGGCATGCCGGCGGCTCGTTCCAGCATGACCGCGGCTGTGACATAGCCCAGGTTCGAGTAGTGGTGGGTCCCCGGCGTCACGGCGGGCTGCTGGGCGAGCGCCCAGGCAACGGCCTGCTCCCGCTGCGTGGCCGGCGTGACACTGCCACCGATCGGTGTCCCGTCGACACCGGGGACGCTGGCGTTGACGATCCCCGCTCCGTGGCCCAGGAGGTCCCTGAGGGTGGCGACGCGGTAGACGTCCAGCATCGTGCCGGCGAGCTCCGGGAAGACGTCTTCGACGGTGGTGTCCCAGGTGATGAGGCCGGCGTCGACCATCATCCCCGCGGCCAGGGCCGTGATCGCCTTGGCGTTCGATCCGAGGGACCACACGTCTCCCTCCTCGACGGGGATGCCGGAGCCGAGCCGCCGTTCGCCTGCGACCCCGAGGCCGGCCATCTCGCCGTCGATCGTGACGATGGCGGCGCCCATGGCGGGCAGGTCCGTGGTGGCCAGGAAATCGGCCACCTGCCGGGTGAGGTCGATGTACGGGATCTCCACGGCCGTGGTGGTCGTGGACGGAACCGCGGTCAAGGTGGTGGTGGACGGCGGCGCCGTGGTGGACGGAGAGGCGGTGGTGGAGGTGGTCTCCGGTGTCGCGCTGCCGCCTCCACAGGCGGATGAGAGCATGGCGAAGGCCAGCAGCGAGATGATCTGGCCCCTCCCCTTCACCAGGGCACGCTAGCGGGACGGGGCCTCCCCACCAAGCCTCACCGGGGATGGCCGCATCAGCCGGCGAGGACGACCACGACGATCCGGCCCATCGGACCGTCCACGACGGCCACGCCGGCCCGGTTGAACTCCTGCCCCAGCGCCACCGGCGCCGACTCTCCGTCGGCGAGGAGCGCGTCGAGCGCGGCGAGCGAGGTGCTGGCGATGGCGGCCACTTCGGTGCACCGGAACAACAGGACGCCCTCCTGTTCCTGGGCCTCGGGGGCGCAGTCGGCGTCCCGGGTCAGGGATCCCTGGAGGTACGCCTGGTGGGCCCGGGCCTCGGCCATACGGAAGAGCACCTCGCTCGGGGCGAGGAGCTGGACGCTCTCCCCCGTGCGGGTCCGGTTCAGCTCCTCGAGGACCATCTCCGCCTCCTTCCGCACCTGGCGGACCTCGTCCGACCGGGCGGCGGGGAAGGAGACCTCCTCCCCCGCGCTCGCCACCACCCGCTCGGACCCGAAGACCTGCTGCAAGGAGTGGAGGGCGCCGAGCACCGTGTCGCCGGCGAGGCGGTGGAACATCCGCTGCGGCCAGGCGTCCGGCCCGGCGATGCCCTGGACCACGGTGGAGCGGTCGAGCTGGTCGTTCCAGGGGAGAGGGAGGACCCGGGAGACGTTCACCGCCACCAGGACCACTGCCAGCGCCCAGGTGACCGCCAGCACGGCGCCGCCGATGCGGTTCGCCAGGTTGAGCCCGGGGAGCCGCATCAACCCGGTGAGCAGCCTGGCCCCCACGCCCAGGACCACGCCGAGCAGGACGAACAGGACCACGCCGCCGGCGACCCGGGCGGCCTCATGCGGCCAGCTGAAGGCACGGTTGAGGAAGTCGCCGACCAGCCCTCCCAGCCGGAACGACAGGAGCGTCCCGAGGAACAGCCCGACCAGGCTCAGCGCCTCACGGACCAGCCCGCGGACCCACCCGCGCACGGCGAGCCAGGCGAGACCGGCACCGAGGAAGACGTCGAGCATCGGCCCGTCAACGTACCTCCGGGAACCGACATATCGGGTGATCACCCGGTTGGCGGATGCCTCCCACGGGAATAACGGGGCCATGGACCACTCCCGTGGCGACCGCGCCTGGGGCATCGCCGTCGCCGCCGCCTACCTGGGCATGTAGACGGTCAACGCCCTCGCCAACACCCTCCCCCTGTTCGGCCGCACCACGGGCGCCGTCTCCCGGGAGTACCCGAACCTGTTCACCCCGGCCCCGTACACCTTCTCGGTGTGGGGGCTCATCTACCTGCTGCTCGCCGGCTTCGCCGTGCACCAGCTGCTCTCCCGGTCCGCCGCCAGTCCCCGGGTCGCCGCGGCGCGGCCGTGGTTCGTGCTCAGCTGCCTGCTCAACGCCGGATGGCTCGTCGCCTGGCACGCCCTCGCCATCGCGGTCTCCGAGGTGCTGATGGTCGGCCTGCTGGTCACGCTGATCGTGCTGTACCTCCGGATCGACGCCTGGCGCGCCCGGCCGTCGGAGCCCCTGGAGCGGTGGCTCCTCGACCTGCCGTTCTCCGTCTACCTGGGATGGATCTCGGTGGCGACGATGGCCAACACCGCGGTCTTCATGGTGTCCCTCGGCTTCGACGGCGGCGACGCCGCCGTCCCGATCACCGTGGTCATGGTGACGGCCGCCGCAGCCCTCGGGATCCTGGGCGCGGCGACCCGGCACGACTGGGGCTACACGCTCGTGATCGCCTGGGGGCTGGGTGGCGTCATGGCCGCCCGCCTGACCGAAGACGGCGGGTGGGGCGCTATCGCCGTGGCGGCGCTCGTCGCGGTCGTGGCGCTTGCCGGGGCCGCCGTGTACGCGGCGGCCCGACCGAGACGCTCAGCCCTCTTCGGGTGACGGCGGGGCCGCAGGCCCGACGATCCTGATCCGCATCCGCTTGTTCTCGCGGCCCTTGGACTCCGTCTTGACCACCTCGACCCGGCCGACCTCGAGCGTGGAGGCGACGTGCGTGCCGCCGTCCGCCTGGCGGTCGAGGCCGACGATGTCGACGACCCGGATCATCTTCACGTACTCGGGGATCAGGTTGACCTTGGTGCGGATCAGGTCCGGGTCCTGGAGGGCCTCCTCGCGGGCCATCTCGATGATCTCGGTCGGGTAGCCCTTCACCAGCTCGGCGTTGAGCCGGTCCTCGACCATCTTCCCGAACTCGACGCTGATCCCGTCCAGCTCGAAGTCCATCCGGGCCTCGCCGGGGATCATGTTCCCGCCCGTCACCTTGGCGCCGAAGTCACGGAAGACGACGCCGGAGAGGGCATGCAGCGCGGTGTGGGTGCGCATCGTCAGGTAACGGCGGTCCCAGTCGATGACCGCCTCGACCGGGGTCCCCGGGTCGGGCAGCACCGAGCCGGGCGCCACCTGGTGGAAGGGCACGCCGTCCTTGCGGAAGGTGTCGATGATCTCCGCCTCGCCGCCGTCCCAGCGGATGACGCCGACGTCGCCGGGCTGGCCGCCGCCCCGGGCATAGAAGACGGTGCGGTCGAGGACGATGCCGTCCTCGTACACGGCGAGAACCTTGCCCTCGTTGGTGTGGAGGTACGAGTCCCGGGGTGCGAGCTCCTCTACGGATCCGATGCTCATCGCGGGGTCTCCTCGCTCACGCGGAAGGCAGGTCCGTGCCCGGGCACCACGATCTCGGCCACCTGGAGCACCCGGGCACGGCTCCGGTGCAGTGCCTCGGGGTTGGTGGCGAGACGGTCCTCGGGCGGGTAGTTCTCACTCGTCCAGAGATGGGTGAAGACGGTCACGCCGTCCTCCGTCTCCACGATGGTGGAAATGTCCTGCGGGGTGTGACCGGGCGTCTCCCAGAGCGTCACCCCGGGGGCCACCACCACACCCTCGGCGGGGCGGGAGGTCCACTCGTCGTTCCGGTAGGTCGCCCAGTGGTCGTGGACCACGGCCTCCGGGAACAGGGCGATGTTCATGGTGTGGTCCGGGTG
This sequence comes from Actinomycetota bacterium, assembly GCA_003242515.1. Taxonomy (GTDB): domain Bacteria; phylum Actinomycetota; class Acidimicrobiia; order Spongiisociales; family ZC4RG35; genus ZC4RG35. Next base: position 1,606 of record QGUS01000108.1, on the reverse strand, counting down.
GTGGTGGGAGATGATCACGTCGGTCACCTCCTCCGGTGCGTACCCGAGGGCCGCGAGGGGGTCGAGGATGGCGGCACGCGAGGCGACCATCCCCGGGTCGACCACGATCAGCGCCCCTTCCGCCTCGATCAGCGAGACGGTCGACGCGACCTTGCCACTCCCGTATCCGGGGCTGAGGATGTGAACTCTGGGCACCTGCCGATTCTATGGAAGGGGCTTCGGCATGGTCGCCGCCCAGTGCACCGTGTACTCGGTGAGGTGAGCCGACACGTTGCTGCGCTCCAGGTCGACGACCCGCACGCCGCGGGGTGAGGCCGGGACCACCACGAAACGCTCCCCCGACCAGCCGAGCTGCGGGGCGTTGGGGGTGAGCGGGAAGCTCCACCGGTGGCCCGTAGCCATGTCGATGACGACGATCCCGTTGCGGGCGAGGACGGCGACCCTGGTGCCGCTGGGCGAGATGGCGGCGGCGACGACCTCGGGCAGGCCCACCACCTCGACCGCCTCGGACTGCCGGCCCGCCTTCATCAGCCACACCGACCCGTCGGAGTAGTAGAGGAAGTCCTCCCCGTGCGTGTCGAGGAGCAGGCCCCGGAACCTGGCCTGGCCACCTGGCGGAGCGACGGGGGCCCCTCCGGAGAACGCCGGCCCGCCTTCGACCGGCGGGCCGTAGACGACGAACTCCTGTCCGTCCTGGAGGGCCCAGCCCCACGCGCCGAAGGCCACCAGCGTCCCGGGAGCTTCCGTCCCGAGATCGTGATGCTTCGTCGGGATCGGGAAGTTGGTCGCCTCGTACAGACCCCAGCTCCCGTCCTCGTGGCGCAGCAGGCCCATCAGGCCCCGGGTCGAGTCGTGCCAGGCGATGCTGTCCACCCCGGTCACCGCGGGACGGACCACCGGCACCTGGCCCAGGGACAGGATGCCGCCGGTGGCGTCGGCGGAGGTGATGGTCGCCACCCACGTGCCCGACGGGTCGATCCTGGCGGCGCTCCCCTGGTTGGCCGGGAGGGCCGACAGCACGGGACCGCGGCTGGGGGCCCAGCGGAGATAGGAGACGCTGCCCACCGGCCCGACGATGGCCACCATCGCCTCGTCGAAGCCGTCGATCACCTCCGCCACGCCGCGGAGGCGGGGCTCGGCGACGCCTCCCGGGACGACCGGGCTCTCCGCTTCGGTCTCGGGGTCGGCCCGGTCGGGCTGGAGCAGCGGGCCGAAGATAACTGCGCCCGCGACCAGGCCCGCCAAGAAGGTGGCGAGGGTGGCGTAGGAGCGGCGCCGCGGCGGGCGCGGCGCGGCGACCTCGGGCTCGTCCAGTACCTGCACGCCACCGGCCATGGGGGAACGCTACGCGCCCGGCGGCCGGCGCGTCGGGCGGGGCCGGTCAGTCCTCGTCGTCGGGTGTGGGGACGGACACCTGCTCCAGCTCGACGGTGTCGAAGAGCTTCTCCTGGTCGGTGCGGCGGGCCAGGCGTGCGAGCCGCTCCGGTGGCGGGGTCTCCTCGATCATCGCCTCGGATGCCTCGCGCCAGGACTGGCCGAGGATGCGGGTCCGCCACAGGTGCCCGGCGACGATCCGGATGGCGGCCGTGGCGGGGACCGCCACGAG
>QGUS01000107.1 GCA_003242515.1 Actinomycetota bacterium | reverse complement strand
CGCGGGATGCTCGGCCGCCCCAGGGCCGGCCTGCTCCCCATCCGGGGCCACTCCAACGTCCAGGGCATCGGCTCCATGGGCGTCACTCCGCGGCTGAAGCAGGCCGTGTTCGAGCACCTGGAGCGGGAGCTGGGTATCAAGGACCCGGGCGACGAGGGCCTGGACACCATGGGCTGCATGGTGGGCGCCGCCGAGGGGAGCCTCAAGGTGGGCATCTGCCTCGGCGGGAACCTGTTCGGGTCCAACCCCGACGCCACCTTCGCCGGGAAGGCGTTCCGCAACCTCGACATGGTGGTCTACATGTCGACCACCCTCAACACCGGACACGCCCACGGCCGGGGCAAGGAGACGATCATCCTCCCGGTCCTCGCCCGGGACGAGGAGCCGCAGCCCACGACCCAGGAGTCGATGTTCAACTTCGTGCGGTTGTCGGAAGGTGGCCCTTCCCGTCACGAGGGCCCGCGCAGCGAGGTGGCGATCATCGCCGACATCGGCGAGGCGATCGACACGAGGGGCGTGGTCGACTGGGCTGCCTTCCGGGAGCATCGGAACATCCGCCAGGCCATCGCGAAGACGATGCCCGGGTTCGAGGCGATGGAGCGGATCGACACCGAGCGCAGGGAGTTCCAGATCACGGGGCGCACCTTCCACCAGCCCCGGTTCGCCACCGAGACCGGCAAGGCCCGTTTCCACGCCGTCCCCATCCCCCCGCTCCGGGGCGGCGACGGCCGGCTGCGCCTGATGACCATCCGCTCCGAGGGGCAGTTCAACACCGTCGTCTACGACGAGGAAGACCGCTACCGAGGCAACGAGCGGCGGGACGTGATCATGCTGAGCCGTGAGGACATCGAGCGCCTGGGCCTGGCGGTCGACGTCCCCGTCCGGGTCATCGGCGAGGCCGGGACCATGGAGCGGGTACTGGTGCGGGAGATCGACATCCCGCCCGGCAACTGCGTCATGTACTACCCGGAGGCCAACGTCCTCCTCCCCCGCGACCTCGACCCCGAGTCGCGCACTCCGGCCTTCAAGAACGGCCTCGTGACGGTCGTCGCCGCCGGGTCGAAGTGGGGCCCTGCCACCCCGGCGCACGCCACCGTGGCCTGAGAGAATTCGATCTGTCACTACTCCGGGGCCGTGGCACACTCACCCTCGTGGACGCTCCCGTAGTTGCCAGCGGACTGACGAAGACCTTCAAGGTCCCGGTCCGCCAGGGCGGGCTCAAGGAGTCGGTCAAGAGCCTCTTCCGCAGGGAGTTCCGGCTCGTCGAGGCGGTGAAGGACGTCTCGTTCGAGATCGGCGCCGGTGAGATCGTCGGCTTCCTGGGTCCCAACGGGGCCGGGAAGACCACCACCATCAAGATGCTCACGGGCCTCCTCCACCCGACGGCCGGCGACGCCCGGGTGCTGGGGTACCAGCCCTGGAAGCGGGACAAGGACCTGCTGCGCCGCATCGCCCTGGTGATGGGCCAGCGGAACAATCTCCAGTGGGACCTCCCCGCGGAGGACTCGTTCCTGCTCAACAAGGCCATATACGGCGTGCCCGACTCCGTCTACCGCCGCCGGATCGACGAGTTCGCCCAACGCCTCGAGGTCACCCACCTGCTCGACAAGCCGATCCGCAACCTGTCGCTGGGCGAGCGGATGAAGATGGAGATCATCGCCGCGATGCTGCACGGCCCGGAGGTGGTGTTCCTCGACGAGCCCACCATCGGCCTCGACGTCACCATGCAGCGACGCGTCCGCCAGTTCGTCCTCGACATGAACAAGGAGGAGGGCGTGACCGTGCTGCTCACCTCCCACTACATGGCGGACGTCTCCGCGATGGCGGAGCGGGTGGTCGTGATCAGCCAGGGGTCGCTGCTGTACGACGGCGCCCTGGCGGGCCTGGCCGAGCGGTTCTCGTCCCACAAGACCATCCGGGTGGACACCACCGACCTCCCCGCCGACCTGTCCGGCCTCGGACGGGTGCTGGAGCGCACGCCGGAACGGGTGACCCTCGAGGTGGAGAGGGACCGGGTGTCCGAGGTCGCATCGAGGCTGCTGGCCGCGGCGACGGTGACCGACCTCGCCATCGAGGAGCCCCCGCTCGAGGACGTGATCGAGCGCGTCTTCACCCAGTCGAGATGACGACCGAGAACCCCTTCTCGCTGCTCAGCTACTACCGGGCCGGGGCCCGGGTGGGGTTCCAGCGGGACCTCCAGTACCGCATGGCCACCTTCATGGTCCTGGTGGCGTTCCTGTTCGAGCCGGTCGTCTACCTGTCGGTGTGGACCGCCGTCGCCCGCGCCCAGGGCGGGATGGTCGGCGGCTTCGACGAGGGGCAGCTGGCGGCGTACTACGTGGTGTGGACGCTGGTGCGGATCTACAACACCGCCTTCGACCCCAAGGCCTGGGAGTGGCGGATCCGGGACGGCCGGATCAACACCTTTCTCAGCCAGCCGGTGCACATGTTCCACCGCGACTTCAGCTTCTTCATGGGATCGAAGATCGCCTGGACCCTGATGTGGATCCCGATCGCTGCGGTGCTGACGCTGATCTTCCGCCCGTCCATCGCCTGGCACCCCGTCAACGTCGGCCTCTTCCTGGTCGCCATCTGGGGTGGGTACGCCGTCCGTTTCCTGGTGCTGTACGTGCTGGGGATGATCAACTTCTGGACGACGAGGGGCTCGGCGATCTTCGGCATCGTGACGGCCTTGGAGATGATCTTCTCTGGGCGCCTGGTCCCGCTGCAGCTCCTGCCCGCCTGGGCGCAGGACGCGGCCGCCTGGATGCCGTTCCGCTGGACGTTCCAGTTCCCGATCGAGGTGCTCATCGGCCGGCTGGACACGGCCCAGATGCTGGCGGGCGTCGGCTATCAGGCCGCATGGGCGCTGGGCCTGGGGCTGCTGTTCACGGTGGTGTGGCGGGCTGCGATCCGTCGGTACGAGGCGGTGGGCAACTGAGCCGTCCTGCCGGCCCGGCGCGCCTGGCTGCGCTCCACCTCAAGGTGGGGCTCCAGAGGGAGATGCAGTACCGGGCCAACTTCTGGGTGCAGCTGCTCAACTCGGCGATCGCCCTCGGCACCGGCATCGCCGCCATCGCCATCGTCTACCTGCATACCGACACCCTGGCCGGATGGTCGTCGGTGGAGCTGGTCACGGTGCTGGGAGTGCACCTGATGGTCGGAGGGTTCCTCCGCACCTTCGTCTTCCCCAACATGTACCGGCTGATGATGGACGTCGAGGAGGGCACCCTCGACTACACCCTCACCCGGCCCGCCGACTCGCAACTGCTGGTGTCGGTGCGGGAGGTGGAGATGTGGAGCCTCATCGACGTGGTCTCCGGCCTGGGCGCCCTCGTCTGGGCGGCGACGAGGCTCGCCGACCGCCTGGGCCCCGCCCACTACCTGGCGTTCCTGCTGGCCGTGGTGTGCGGCTCGGCGATCCTCTACTGCATCTGGCTGATCGCCGCCACCCTCGCCTTCAAGGTGGTGCGGGTCGACAACGTGATGCAGATGCTGTCGGGGGTCTTCGAGGCCGGTCGCTGGCCTGTCGGCGTCTACCCACGCTGGCTGCGAACCGGCCTCACCTTCGTCGTCCCCCTCGCCTTCGCCGTCACCGTTCCGGCGGAGACGATCAGCGGGCGCGTCGACTGGCCCTGGCTGGCTGCAGCGGTGGCCGCGGCCACTGTGGCGCTCGTGGCGGCCCGGCTGGTGTGGCTCTGGGGGATCCGGAACTACTCCGGCGCCTCGGCCTAGGCGTCGGGGACGAAGGCCAGCGCCTCGATCTCGACGAGGACGCCCGGGCGGGCGAAGCCGGCCACGGCGAGCACCGTGATCGCCGTCCTCTGGTCCCACACTTCCTGGGCGGCCTCGAACCCCTCGCGCACGTCCTCGCCGGCGGCGTGGTAGATCCCCAGCCGGAGGACGTGCTCGGGACCTGCCCCCGCCTCGGCGAGCACGACGAGCAGGTTGCGGAGGGCCTGGCGGGTCTGCGCGGCGAAGCCTCCCTCGACCAGCTCCCCGTCGGGGCCGACTCCGTTCTGGCCGCCGACCACTACGAGCTTGCCGGGCCCCAGGGCCATCGCCCCCTGGGCGAAGGCAGGGCTGGTGGGGAGGGAAGGCGGGTCGAGGGGAATCACCGGCATGGAATGCACCGAATCGCGACCGGCGGACGGAATCCGTCCGGGTTCAGATCTCCTCCTCGATCCACCACTCGGTGAAGTCGTAGCAGCGGCCCGACTCGTCGAACTTGATGACGAAGAGGTTGCGGTAGCTGGCGGGCGGATCTTCGTACCGGGTCCGGCCGGTCACGACGGCGATCTCGTCGGTCTCGACCAGCGGCTGCCACTCGAACTCCCAGTCGTCACCGTCGGAGGTCACCCGATCGACCCAGTTGCTGACGATCTCGTCGATTCCGTCCCACTCCCCCTCCGGGGTCTGGGGGTCGTATATGGCGTCCGGCGTGAACAACTCCGCGATGTCTTCGGGGTCGTTCGTGGTCCAGGCGCGGACATACCCGTCCATCCACTGCTCGAGGCGATCGCTCATGGGAGGGGGAAGGTAGCGGACGCGATCAATCCGCCCTGGGTGCGTCGCCCCGGTCGATCGCGTCCTACACTCGCCACGCGTCCCTGAAGGAGGAGGAACCCGATGACAGCACCAGTCCGTCGCAAGGGGAACAGAGATGCACTGATCGCCCTGCTCGCCGCCGACCGGGGGATCGACAGGCGGAAGTTCCTCAAGGGCATGGGAGCCGGAACGCTCCTGGCGCTCGGCGGCCCGGCGCTGCTCGCCGCCTGTAGCCGTGACGGCTCGAACGGCACCGGCAACGGCGGCGACGAACGCTCCCTCACCTTCGCCAACTGGCCCCTCTACATCGACGTCGTGGAGGACGACTGGTGGTGGGAGACCTCGTCCATCGACGACTTCGAGGCCGAGACCGGCATCAAGATGAACTACCTCGAAGAGGTCAACGACAACACCGAGTGGTTCGCCAAGGTCCAGGCCCAGCTCTCCGCCGGCCAGCCCACCGGGCGCGACCTGGCTGCGCTGACCGACTGGATGGTCGACCGCCTCATCCGCCTCGGGTGGCTCGAGAAGCTCGATCACTCGAAGATCCCGAACATCGCCAACCTGGAGACCGCCCTCGCCGAGGCGCCGTTCGACCCGGATCGGACCTATTCCCTCCCCTGGCAGTCGGGCTTCACCGCCATCGGGTACAACCCCAACCTCACCGGACGCGAGCTCACCAGCCTCGAGGACATCTTCGACCCAGCCTTCGCCGGCCGTGTGGCGATGCTGACGGAGTCCCGGGACACGCTGGGCCTGGTCATGCTCACCATGGGCATCGACCCCGCCACCTTCACGATGGACGAGCTCCACCAGGCGATCGACAAGATCAAGCCCTACGTGGACAGCGGCCACATCCGCCGCTTCACTGGCAACGACTACGCCGACGACCTCGTGAACGGGAACCTGGCCGTGTGCTTCGCCTGGTCCGGCGACATCGTCCAGCTCCAGTACGACAACCCGGACCTCCAGTTCCTCTTCCCCGAGGAGGGCCTGATGATCTGGTCGGACAACATGGTCATCCCCAAGGGCGCCCAGAACGTCGACGAGGCCCACGAGTGGATGAACTTCGTCTACCGGCCGGACATCGCGGCGAAGATCGCCGCCTGGGTGAACTTCATCCCCCCGGTCAAGGGCACCAAGGAGGCGCTGCTCGCTGCCGCCGAGGAGATGGAGGACGAGGAGCTCGCCGATCTCGCCAACAACCCGCTCATCTTCCCGAGCCAGGACATCCTCGCCACCACCCACATCTTCCGGGGCATGACCGAGGACGAGGAGCGGGAGATGGACGAGGCGTTCCAGGCGCTCATCGGAGCTTGACGTAGATGGCGGAAAACGAGGGCATCCCTGCTGTCGAACTCCAGAACGTCACCAAGAAGTTCGGTGAGTTCACCGCGGTCGATGACCTGAGCCTCACCATCGGCGAGAACACCTTCTTCGCCATGCTGGGGCCGTCCGGCTGCGGCAAGACGACGACGCTACGGATGATCGGCGGGTTCGAGGACCCGACCTCCGGCGTGATCCGCCTCCACGGCGAGGACGTCACCGGCCGTTCCTCATAAACATCTGACCCCCCCGACGAAAAGGCTAACGCAGCACACGGTCGTGGCCGGCTCAGCCGCCAAACCTACTCGCATGTCTCTTATAA
>QGUS01000377.1 GCA_003242515.1 Actinomycetota bacterium | reverse complement strand
TTCCCGAGGCGGCGCTTGTGGGCCCGCCCATTCCGGGCTCCCAGAAGACGTTTGGCCCGGGCGGTGGCGGCCCCGTTGTCGAGCTGTTGGCCCAGGTCCCGAGCACGATCGTCCTCGTCGACCACGCCCTCACGAGGGCGGTGGACAAGGGCGCCATCGGCCAGATCGTGGTCACCGGCGACGCGAACCCGGAGATCTTCGAGGCGCTGGACGGCGAGGGTGGCGGCGGTGGCCACGACATGACCCCGCCCACCACGGCGGCACCGTCCGGCGAGACGGTGACGATCCTGCCGGGGGCCTGGACGTTCCAGCCGCTGGACGCCGCCGACGAGTTCGCCGACGACGAGGACCCCGCCGACTACTCGGTGAACGTCCTCACCATCACCAGGGGCACCACCGTCACCTGGGTCAACCAGGATCCCGGTCAGATGCACACCGTCACCGCCGTCGACGGCGCCTTCGACTCCGGGTTCCTCGACACCGGCGCCAGCTGGAGCCACACCTTCGACGAGGTCGGCGAGTTCGAGTACTACTGCCTGCCCCATCCCTGGATGCGGGCCAAGGTGATCGTGGTCGACGGCTGATCCTCCGCTCCACGCAGGCCAGGGCGCCGGCCTCCGGGCCGGCGCCCTGGCGCGATCGGCCACTGCCTGGAGAGGCCCCACCCCGACCACTCCCGGCCCGGCGGTCCCTCCCCCGATCGCACCGCGATGGGGGACGAACGGATCCGCGGAGGGGTCGAAGGTCCCTAACACCCGGCGGGTCGCCGGAGTTCACTGCGCATCATGCGTTCGAATCTTCCAGGCCGGACCGACCTCGCCCTGGCGGTGCTCCTCGAGCTGTGGAAGGCGCACGGTCAGCGCCTCCAGCGGGACCAGCTCGCCGAGCGGGTCGGCGCCACCCCCGGCTCCCTGGCACAGGTGATGCCCTTCCTGGTGGCGGAAGGGTGGGTGCAGCCGGAGCGCGGTGGCGGTTACCGGCTGGCCGACCCCGACGCCCGGGTCGTCGACGTCTACCGGGTCGTCGAGGGCAGGGCGGTCCACACGGCGTGCGTCCCGCCCGCGGCGGATCCCGCCGCCTGCCACTGCCGCCTCGTCGAAGACGTCGCCCCGGCCTGACCGGCTGAGTCTGCCGGGCGGCCTACGGGTCGGGAGCCGATAGCCTCGCGCCCTGATGGACCCCCAGCAGCGCCTCAACGACATCGCCGAGGCCCTCTCCATCCCGAGGGCCCGCCGTCACATCTTCCTCTGCGCCGACCAGAGCAACCCGAAGTGCGCTCCCCGTGAGGAGACCCACGAGGTGTGGGTGCACCTCAAGGCGCGGCTCAAGGAGCTGGGGGTGACGTCGGCGCCGCCCAAGTGGCAGGGGACCGACGGCTACTCGCCCGTCGAGCCGGGCGACGGGACCGTCCTCCGGTCCAAGGTGGACTGCCTCCGGATCTGCGAGCAGGGCTGCATCGCGGTCGTCTACCCGGAGGGCACCTGGTACGCCGGGCTGGACAAGGAGAAGCTGGACCGGATCATCGAGGAGCACCTCATCGGCGGGAGGCCCGTCGAGGAGCTGGTCTTCACCAGGGGGGAGCTGCGTTGAGGAAGTGGGTCCGGAGGATCCTGCTCGCCCTCCTGGCGTGGAGGCTCGGTCCGCCCTACCGGCCCCGGTTCCGCCCGCCGCAGGAGCACCAGGGGGGGCTGCGGGGCCGGACCCACTTCGCAGCAGACCAGGACTCCCGAGGGACGAGGGG
>QGUS01000106.1 GCA_003242515.1 Actinomycetota bacterium | reverse complement strand
CTGGCCTCTGCGCGCGCAGTCGGCGCCTGCGGCCGAACCCTGCCGCCAGTCCAGGTCCAGAAGGGTGAGGCCCGTCGTGTTCAGCTTCACCTCGCGCTGGTAGAACCCCATTCCCCCGCAGACGTGACAGGAGAACAGGCGGCTGCCCACCAACAGCTGGCGTGTCACCGCCTGCTTCTTCTTTCCGAACATGTCCCCAGACTACGGCGCGGATCTCAGAGCGGCTCGAACCGGGCCGTGAAGTGCCGCAGGGCCGGAGGCTCCCAGGCGATCCGGTAGCCCTTCAGTGCTTCCGCCTTCTCCGCCACCTCGGCGGCCACCTCGATCACGTAGTCGATGTGGCTCTGGGTGTAGGCGCGTCGCGGCACGGCCAGCCGGACCAGCTCCATCGCCGCCGGCTGCTCCGACCCGTCGGGACGGCGACCGAACATCACCGACCCGATCTCGCAGCTCCGGATGCCACCTGCCTCGTACAGGGCGACTGCCAGCGACTGCCCCGGGTACTGGAGCGGCGGGATGTGGGGGAGCAGGGTCCTGGCGTCGATGTAGACGGCATGCCCGCCCACGGGCCTCACGATGGGGATCCCCGCGGCCAGCAGCCCCTCTCCCAGGTACTCGGTGGACCTGATCCGGTAGCGCAGGTAGTCGTGGTCCACGACCTCGGCCAGACCCCGGGCGATGGCGTCGAGGTCCCGGCCCGCCAGCCCGCCATAGGTCGGGAAGCCTTCCGTGAGGATCAGCAGGTTCCGGCAGCGGGCCGCCAGGTCGTCGTCGTTGGTCGCCAGCCAGCCGCCGATGTTGGCCAGGCCGTCCTTCTTGGCGCTCATGGTCATGCCGTCGACCAGCGAGGCGATGTCCCTGACGATCTCGGGGACGCTCCGGTGACCCTGGCCGGGCTCCCGCTGCCGGATGAACCAGGCGTTCTCCGCGAACCGGCAGGCGTCGACGAACAGCATCTTCCCGTGGCGGTCGCACACCTCACGGATGCCGCGCAGGTTCTCCAGGGAGACCGGTTGGCCCCCACCGGAGTTGTTGGTGATGGTGACGAAGACCACCGGGACGCGATCCCCCTCCTTCCGCAGGAGGTCGTCCAGCCGCTCCAGGTCCATGTTCCCCTTGAAGGGGTGCTCGGCCGCCGGATCGAGGCCCTCGGGGATCACCAGGTCGACCGCCTCCGCGCCGGTGGCCTCGATGTTGGCCCGGGTGGTGTCGAAGTGGGTGTTGGACGGGACGATCTTCCCGGGGCCGCCGAGCACGCTGAACAGGATCTTCTCGGCCGCCCGCCCCTGGTGGGTGGGGATGACGTGCTTCAGCGGCCACAGGTCTTCCACGGCCGCCTCGAACCGGAACCACGAGGGTGATCCGGCATAGGACTCGTCGCCCCGCTGCATCCCGGCCCACTGCTCGCTGGACATGGCACCGGTGCCGGAGTCGGTGAGGAGGTCGATGAGGACGTCCCGGCTGGGCAGGGAGAAGAGGTTGTACCCGGCCCTGCGGATGGCGTCCCGCCGCTCCGCCTCAGTGGTCAGGCGTAGCGGTTCGACGGAGTGGATGCGGAACGGCTCGATGATCGTCTTCGGCGGCATGGGACGAGTATCCGGACCGGACCTCCGCCTCCACAGGGCCGAAAGACCTTGCCGTCATTGGCGTTTCCCGGTCGGACGGGCCGGGATAGAGTCGCCGGCATGACCCTCCTGGAAACGGTCCAGGGCGACATCACCACGATCCCGGTCGATGCCATCGTCAACGCCGCCAACTCCCGGCTAGCCGGCGGCGGGGGAGTCGACGGCGCCATCCACGCCGCGGGCGGCCCGTCGATCCTCGAGGAGTGCCGCCGCATCGTCGCCGCGCGGGGGCACCTGCCCACCGGCCAGGCGGTGGCCACCGGCGCCGGCCGGCTTCCGGCACGGTTCGTGATCCACACCGTCGGGCCCATCTGGGGCCGGCACCCGGAGGACGATGCGGTGGAGCTGCTGGCCTCCTGCTACCGGTCGAGCCTCGACGAGGCGCGGGACCGCGACTGCCGGACGGTGTCGTTCCCGGCGATCTCCACCGGTGTCTACGGGTTCCCGAAGGACCTCGCCTGCCGGACGGCGGTGGCCGCGGTGCGGGAGTGGGTGGCGGAGCATCCGGACGCCCTCGACCGGGTGTTGTTCGTCTGCTTCAGCGCGGGCGACCACGAGCGGTACCTGGAAGAACTCGCCCGATAGCCGGAGGGGTCCCCCCTCGATCGCGTGGCGGACGGTGCGGCACCGCACAAGACTCCACGGCTGGGCCCTGGTGCCCCCTCGCGGTGCCCGGTGGGACGCGACGACGCCTCAGTCCCTCACGATCCAGAACAGGCGCGCCGTCTCCGGGAGGAGGTTGCGCCAGCCGCGGATGGCGTCCTGGGTGACCAGCACCGCGTCGCCGCCGCGGAGGACCGGGGTCTCCTCGTTGAGCATGATCTGCACCACCCCGTTGCCCACCAGCACCAGCTCGGCGCCCTTGTGGACGGTGCCCGGCTCGCCACCCTCCCCGGGGCCGAGGATCACCAGGTAGGCCCGGAGGCCGGCCGAGGGGTCGTCGAGCAGCGGGACGACGCCGCGCCGCGCCGGGATCCGGTCCCGGCGCGCCAGCACGTACCCGGGCTCCGGATGGTATGCGAGTAGGTCGTCCAGGGAGACGTTCATCGCCTGGGCCAGCGTGAGCAGCGTGTCCAGGCTCAGGCCGCGCCTTCCCGCCTCCGCCTGGGATATGGCGCTGGGTGAGACACCCGCGAGCCGTCCCAGCTCGCTCTGCGTCAGGTTCCTCGCCGTCCGCAGCCTTCTCAGACCCTCGGCGAGACGGCTCGCGGCACGGACCTCCTCCAGGGTGAGACGGTCACCCCGCAGCGAGACCTCGAAGATGCGCCCGACCGCCGCCGGCCGGTTCTCGGCCTTGAGCACGCGCAAGCGCCCTCCCGTGTGGTCTATCACGCACTGCGTCACCCGCTGCACGCCGTCGAGGATCGCCCCCGAGCCGCGCCGCGTCGCCCGCCAGTAGGCGATGGCACCCTCGTCGAAGAGCCGGGGGCAGGTGCGGGTGAAGAGGGCGAGTGCCCCCTCGGCCCCGAGCCGCCGCACCAGGGTGTCCAGGTCACGGACGACGAGACGGGCGCCGGGCTCGGCGCCGCGGCGCACCATCTCGCGCTCCGCCAGCTTGAGGTCGGCGTGGGGCCTGCCGCGCCGGGCGTCCACCAGGTCGACCCCCCTGGGCACGCCCAGCGAGTCGGCGAGCTGGAACACGGTGGTGGGGCCCGTGGAGATCAGGGCCTTCTCGATGTGGTCGTGGAGAGCATCGTCGTCTCCGACCCACACGACGTTGTCGCCCGGGAGGAGGCCGCCCAGGAGGCCGTCCAGGGCCGGGTCACCGGTGCTGAGAAACTCTCCGGGTGCGAACGCCATCTGTTAGCGATGCTAATACGCCCGTGTGGTCGGCTTCAGCAGAGGGTTAGATGTCGCCATCATGACCGCACCCCAGCCCATCGCCGGCGAGACCGTCTCCCCGGAGCTCCTGGCTCGCCTGCGCGCCGAACTGGAGGAGCAGCGGGAGGCCCGTCTCGCCCAGCTCGAAGAGATCCCCGCGGACGAGGTGGAGCGCGCCTTCCGTGACCTCGCCGAGAAGGCCCTCGAGGAGATCGAGGCCGCCCTGGAGCGCATCGACGCCGGGGTGTACGGGCTGTGCGAGCGCTGCCAGGCTCCGATCTCCGTCGCCCGGCTCGAGGTCATGCCCCAGACGCCCTTCTGCGTCGGCTGCGCCTCGGTGAAGTAGGAGGGAGGCACGATGGGTCGGGAACGGCTGGTGATCGTCGCCCCCGGACCCGAGACGCTGCGCCTCGTCGGCAGACAGTCCTCCACCCATCCGGCCGCCGTGGCCGTGGACCGCGTGGGGCGTCCCCGTTTCTTCGGCCAGGAGGCGGTCGAGTCCGCCTCTGCCTGGCCCGACGGCTTCACGCTCGAGACCCCGTTCGACTCCGTCGACATGTCGTCAGTGGAGCTCACGGTGTCCTACATGTGGTGGCTGTTCCGGACGGCGCCACATGCCGCCCGGCACCCTTCGGCCGCCTTCGTCGTGCCCAGCGCCGGCCAGGAGCGGTGGCGTTCCATCTGCGACCGGATGCCCGGCCAGACCGCCGTCCTGCTCCGGCCGATCACCGTCGCGTCTGGCATGGGCCTGGACGTCGACGCCTCCACGCCGCATCTCGTCATCGACGTCCGGGCCGACGGCGCCGAGGTCGCCATGGTCGGGGAGAGCCAGGTCCTCGGGACCAGGGAGACGGCGGTCACCACGCCCGAGGCGCTTGCCCGGACGGCCACCGCCCTGCTCCAGGACTTCGACCTGGACATCGAGTACGACGTCAGGGCCGAGGGCGCGTACGCGATCGGCATCGAGCCGGAGGATGCCGACCGTCTCGCCCGGCTGCTCGGTGTGATCGTGCGCGTCGGCATCCGCCCGGAGCGGGTCCTCGCCAGCGGGGTGATGGCGGACCGGAGGCTCATCGAGGCGGTCTTCGGCAAGGGCCGGGTGCCCGCGGGCCGTCTCGGCCATCGCACCCACAGACCCCTCCGCGCGGGCTGAACGCGCCCGTTGGTAGGGTCGGCGCACCCGGGTGACTGGATCCGCGCATGACCCACAGTTCCCACCCCGATCACGGGGTGCATGACCACGACGGCCACTCCCCCCGGGCCGGCCCGCGGGGGCGGCACGAGCGGCCCTCCGGGTACGGCACCCGCTCCGGCCACGACGCCCGCTCGGGCCACGACGCGCACACCGGGCACGACGCGGCCATGTTCCGCGACCGCTTCCGGGTGTCGCTCGTCCTCGGCATCCCGGCCGTGGTCTGGTCGGACATGGTCCAGGGGCTGCTCGGCTACACCGCTTCCTCCTTCCCGGGCTCCCGATGGGTGGCGCCCGTGTCCGGCACCGCGGTGTTCCTCTACGGGGGGATGCCGTTCCTCGCCGGTGCGGCGGGCGAGATCCGCTCCCGCCGTCCCGGGATGATGCTCCTCATTGGGATGGCGATCACCGTCGCCTTCCTATCCTCAGCCGCCACCTCCCTCGGATGGTTCGAGCTCGACTTCTGGTGGGAGCTGGCGGCGCTGATCACCGTGATGCTCCTCGGCCACTGGATGGAGATGCGGGCCGTGGACCAGGCACGCGGCGCACTCACCTCCCTCGCCGAACTGCTCCCCGACGAGGCGGAGGTGATCGTCGACGGGGCCGCGACCGCGGTGGCGGCGTCCGCGTTGCAGGCCGGCGACGTGGTCCTGGTCAGGCCCGGTGGGCGGGTTCCGGCGGACGGCAGGATCACCGAAGGCTCCGCCGCCATGGACGAGTCGATGATCACCGGAGAGGCCACTCCGGTCACGAGACAGAGCGGCGACACGGTCGTGGCAGGGACCGTAGCGACCGACGGGGCGATCAGAGTAGAGGTCACCGCGGTCGGGGAGGACACGGCCCTGGCCGGGATCCGCCGGATGGTCGAAGAGGCCCAGGGATCCCGCTCCCGGGAGCAGGTCCTGGCCGACCGGGCGGCCGCGCTCCTCTTCTGGGTGGCGCTCGGCGCCGCGGTGTTGACGGCCGCGGCCTGGGCCCTGGCCGGGAGGCCCGCCGAGGCGGTGACCCGGACCGTCTCGGTCCTGGTCATCGCCTGCCCCCACGCCCTGGGCCTGGCCATCCCGCTGGTGATCTCCATCTCGACCGGCCTGGCGGCGCGCAACGGGATCCTGGTCAAGGACCGGGTCGCTATCGAGGAGATGCGGCGTGTGGACACCGTCCTGTTCGACAAGACCGGCACCCTCACCCTGGGCCGGCACCGCGTGCGCCAGGTCATCGCCCCGGACGGCGACGCGGAGCGCCTGCTCGCCCTGGCCGCGGCGGTCGAGTCGGACTCCGAGCATCCGCTCGCCCGGGCCATCGTCGCCGAGGCCGGCCGCTCCGGGGCCGTCCCCGAGGCCGCGGGATTCCGGGCCCTGCCGGGCCGCGGCGTGGAGGCGGTTGTCGACGGGCGGGTCGTGGCGGTCGGTGGCCACGCCCTCCTCCGGGAGCGGGGCACGGGGGTGCCGCCCGAGCTGGAGGACCGGGTCCAGCCGTGGCGGTCCAGGGGCGCGGCGGTCCTCTACCTGGTCGAGGAGGGGAGGGTCGCCGGTGCGATCGCGCTCGAGGACGAGGTGCGGCCCGAGTCGGCCCAGGCGGT
>QGUS01000376.1 GCA_003242515.1 Actinomycetota bacterium | reverse complement strand
GTTGAGACGGGGCCGGTGGCAGGTGAGGTGTCCAGTTGGATGGGGGTGCGGAAGCCGCATCATCACCTTCAGACTTCGTGAACTCTCGAAGCTGGCGGTGGAAGTCGTCCAGCGACCGGTAGTACTCGCTGGGTGAGCCGGTGAACAGGCGAATCCCGAACGACTTGAGCCCCGACCAGTAGATCTCAGCGGGCAGACGTTGCAGGTTCTCTCGGGAATCCCAACCAAACACGCCTTCTCCGCCCTGGACACCGCCGCGCTCCAGCGCCCAAACGAGGTCGGTCTGCCAGCGGCGGGACCGGGCTTCGGCCTTGGACGAAGGGACCCGCTCCTGCTCCAGACGCTGGCAGACCCAGGGGACAAAGAGGAAGTAGCGGGCTCGGGTCTGCTGGGTGTTCAAGCCAGGAAACAGAAGATCGGCCAAGGCATCCCGCACAACCCCGATCCCCAACTCATCCAGCGATCCTTCGGTGCGGAACAATTGGACGATCTCATGCATCTGACGACGCGCTTCTTCTGAGTAGTCCAACCAGCCGATCAGCGATGCCACGACGCCCCCTTCGCTAACAACGTAACGGTTGGGCAAGACGAAATCTTGATGCGTCACGCACCGGCGGGCTCGGAATGTCAGCCTCAACCAGACGAGGAAGGGACGAACTCCAAGGCGCGGACCCGCCGCGGGGCGACGGAAGTCAGCTAGTCATTGGCGGGGAAGCGTCTCTCGTTGCGGCGGATGACATCCCATGTCGCTTGCTCGATATCGATCTCGAGGACGTCCGCCAGACGCAAGAGGTATTGGAACACGTCGCCCATCTCCATCAGCACCGCCTCGCGGAGTTCAGGGTCGGCCATGACGGCACGCGACTCATCTGGCGTCAGCCACTGGAAGATGTCGAGAAGTTCACCGACCTCCCCGGCGAGCGCCATCACGAGGTTCTTTGGAGTGTGGTATTGCTCCCAGTCGCGCTCCGCTGCGAACCGGGCCAACGCCTCCTGAAGGTCTCGGATGCTCATCGGAGGGCCGATCCCACTTCCTCGATTGAGCCCTTCTCTATCCGGCTCATGATGAAGTCCCTGGTCTGGTCATCCTCGAAGTAGAAGTACGCGCCCTTCAGTCCACGGGTCATCAGGACGCGGTAGGTCTGCTTGACCAACCTCGTGAACTCATGGATGCCCTGTTTGGCCGCCCGTTTCACCACCGTGTCATGGGATCTCGACGGGTCGCCGACCCAGCCCTCGCCAAACCTGTAGACGAGATCGCGCCCGAAGATCACGCCGACGTAGTCGAACTCGAATCCCTGAGCGGTGTAGACACACCCGATCTGGTGGATGCCGTCAGGATCGGTTGCCCACAGGTCTGCTTTTGGGATCCCGTGCGCGGTTCGCCTGTCGTGCTTGGCGTTCCACGGCATGGCGAAACTGCCGATGCGCACGTCGTCGACAAGCGTGCCATCCGGAAGGGGGTCTGACCACGGCCAGCAGAAGCCGGCGACGAGCCGAGCCGTGTGCCCTTCGGACGCCTTGTGCTGAATCAGTGCCCTGAGTTCTTCGGGGGAGTCGACGACGTCGACGTCGAACGTCTCGGCCGGGTCCCAGATCACGTGCTCGGTCCGACGTATGGCGATCGTGTTGTCGACCCATGAGATGTACTCATCCGACCCACCCGCCCGGAACTGCGCATCCAGCTCGTACTCCTTGATCGGAATGCCAAGCTTCTGGGCCGCAGATCTGATCAGGTCGGAGTG
>QGUS01000375.1 GCA_003242515.1 Actinomycetota bacterium | reverse complement strand
ACCGGCGTCACCGGCCCGTCGAACCGGAGCTCGACCGCGGCCGGCGGACTCTCGACGGTGGAGCCGTGGGCGGGCGAGGTGGAGATCAGCGTGGCGTGGGCCAGGGCCGTCCCGGCGGGGACGAGGACGAAGAGGGCGGCCAGCGCTGCGACCAGACGCCCGAGCCGGATCCTCATCGTCGCTAGCGGCCGAGCCTCTCCAGCTCGGACTCGATGACGGAGACGACGGCCGGGTCGTCGGGCACCGTGGTCGGGCGGAACCGGAACACCCGGTCGTCCGGCGTCACCACGAACTTCTCGAAGTTCCAGCGCACCCGCCCCGCCTTGCCGGTGGCGTCGGGCGCCCTGGTCAGCTCTCCGTACAGGGGGTGCCGGCCGCGCCCGTTCACCTTGATCCGGGCGAACAGCGGGAAGGTCACGTCGTACCGGGTGGTGCAGAACTCGGCGATCTCCTCCTCGCTCCCCAGCTCCTGAAGGAACTGGTTGCTCGGGAACCCCAAGACCGAGAAGCCGCGGGGCCCGTAGGTGCGGTGGAGGCGTTCCAGCGCCTCGTACTGCGGGGTGAGCCCGCACCGGGAGGCGACGTTGACGACGAGGAGGACCCGATCCGCGTACCCGGCCAGGGTGGTGGTGCCACCGTCGATGGTCGTGAGCGGGAGGTCGCGGATGCCGCTCGCCTGATGGCCGTCCATGACACAACCTTAAGCCGTCGCGAAACCCCCACCGCCACCGGCGGGCCGGTGCCATCCTCTGTCACGTGAGCGACCCCCGCGCCGTGATCCTGGTCGAAGGCCCCAGTGACCGGGCGGCCATCTAGACCCTGGCCCGGCGGCGTGGCCGCGACCTCGAGGCGGAGGGTGTCGAGGTCGTGTCGATGGGGGGCATCACCAACCTGCGCCGGCATCTGGCGGAGCTCGATCCCGGCGTGGTCGTGGCCGGGATGTTCGATGCGGGCGAGACGGACCTGGTGGTCTGGAGCCTGGCCGCGGCCGGCCGGGGCGAGCCGGTCGATGCCGGCGACCTGCGGCGTCTCGGGTTCTGGGTGTGCACCGCCGACCTGGAGGACGAGCTGGTGCGGGCCCTGGGCCCGGAGCGGGTCCTCGCGGTGTTCGCGGCAGACGGGCGCCTCCACAAATTCCGCTCGTTCCAGGCGCAGCCGGACAAGCGAGGGCTGCCCTCGAGTACCAGCTGTGGGACTACCTCACCAACTGGAAGGTCCACTACGCCCCCCTGTTCGTCGAGGCCCTGGACCTCGACGGGGTGCCCGAGCCACTGGACGGGGTGCTGTCCAGCGTCAGCCCTGGCTGAGCCAGAGCTGGAGCTCGACCACGGCCTCGTCGGCGACCGACAGGACCACCGGGGCGCTCGGGGCGGTGACGCCGAAGTCGCCCAGGGAGATCGCGGTGCGGCCGGCGACCAGGATCCGCCGGTCCACCATCCGGGCCTGGAGATCGAAGACGACCTCGTTGGTGACGCCGTTGACGGCGAGGTTGCCCCGGGCGGAGGTCTCCACCCTCGCCCCCGTGGCGGCCCCGGCCGGGAGGACGACCGGCTCGGCCAGCTCGAAGGTGGCTTCGGGGTGGGTCGCCGTGCCGAGGGAGCGCTGGATGGCGCCGTTGCGGCGGGACTCGTTGCTCCTGGCGCCCCGGCGGGGGGCCGGCACCCTGACGGCGGGGGCTCCCCCCCCCCCCCCGGGGGCGGAGGCCCCCACCAACGGGGGGGGGCCCCCCGCTCGCTCGGCTCTGCCCCCCCCCGTC
>QGUS01000105.1 GCA_003242515.1 Actinomycetota bacterium | reverse complement strand
GCTACCTGGTCGGCGACGCCGGCGTCCTCCTCACCCGGGTCCTGTCGGTGAAGCGCACCCCAAAGAAGAGATTTGTGATCGTCGACGCGGCCATGACCGAGCTGATCCGCCCGGCGCTGTATGGCGCCTACCACGAGGTGCTGGCGGTGTCGCCCCGTCCCGGGTCCGTGAAGGCCGACCTCGTCGGCCCGGTGTGCGAGACGGGGGACTTCCTCGCCCGGGACCGTGACCTGCCCCTGCTCGAGGCCGGAGACCTCGTCGCCATCCGCGGCGCCGGCGCCTACGCCCGGGAGATGGCCTCGACCTACAACGGCCGGGTGCCGGCCGCCGAGGTCATGGTCGCCGGGGACGAGGCCCTGCTGGTGCGCCGCCGCCCCGAGTACGACGAGGCGCTCTGGCAGTTCGACGAGGTCTTCTGGGACTGACGCCTACGAGGCAGTCGCCACCCTGACCGCCGACCGGTACCGGAACGCGAGCACCAGGCCCCGGACCAGGACCAGCGCGCCGATGGCCCACCACACCCCGTCGAGGCTCTCGCGCAGAGGGGACCACCGCAGCAGGGCGACCGTGACGGCGCAGCCGAGCCCCGTCGACGCCGCCATGGTCCCGAAGGCCAGCAGGCCGGAGAAGACGCCGTCCAGGGCGAACACGACCGCACCGATCATCAGGGTCAACCCGGCCACGCCCGCCGCCGGGATCGCCAGCCCCGCCACCTCGGGGTCGTCGGTTAGCAGCTGCAGCAGCGGCCTGGCCACGACCACCACGGCCGCCTGGACGATCCCCACGACGGCGGACCACCCCAGCAGCCTCCGCACCAGGCCATAGACCCGGCCGGCGTCGCCCCGGCCCGCCTCCTCTCCCACCAGGGCCTGCCCCGCGATCTCGAGGGCGTCGGCCACCATCATCACGAAGATCCACACCTGGTAGACGAGCTGGTGGGCGGCGATCTGCGACGGCCCCAGCCTCGTGGCCGTCGAGGCGGCCACCGCGAGCCCCAGCAGCAGGAACGCCGTCCGCAGGGTGAGCAGCATCCCGTTCCGGCCCAGGGCCAGGATCTCCGGCAGCGACTCCCGGAGCCGGCGGGAGAAGGTCGCCATGCCCCTCTGTCGGATCAGCAAGAAGAACCACGCCGCCCCGACCCACTGCGCGGTGGCGGTGGCCGCCGCCGCCCCCTGGAGGCCCCACCCGGCGCCGAAGATCAGGAGCGGGTCCAGCAGCAGGTTGACCACGTTGATCGCCACCGCTACCCGGAACGGCGTCCGCGTGTCCTTGTGGCCGCGGAACGCCCCGTGACCCGTCAGGTTCATCAGGACGGCCGTCGTCGCCAGGGACCGGATGCGCAGGTAGGAGACGGCGAGACGGGCGACCTCGCCCTCGGCGCCCATCAGCGACACCAGCAGCGGAGCGAGGACGAAGACGAGCGCCGTCATCGCCACCCCCAGGGCCACCACCAGCACGATCGCCGACCCGACCACGCCGGCGGCGCGCTCCCGATCGCCCCTCCCCATGGCCCGCGCCACCAGCGGGGTGGTCACGAAGGCGAGGAAATTGAAGGCGAAGAAGGCGAAGGAGAGGAGCGCTGCGTCGACTCCCAGGGCGGCGAGGGCGTTCGTGCCCACCCGGGCCACGAAGGCGGTGTCGACCAGGGTGAGCAGCGGATCCATGGCGATCGTCCCGAGCGCCGGGATCGCCAGGCCGAGGATGGCGCGGTCGGTGGCGCCCAGGCGGAGGCGTCTCACGAGGACGGGGGGACCCTGCCGGCCCGGTCGTAGCGGCCGGGCCAGATGCAGAACTCGAACAGCTCGCACTCGCCGCACAGGGGGCGGCGGGCGTCACAGACGTCACGCCCGAACTGGATGACCCGCATCGAGATGCCCGCCCACTCCTTCTTCGGGAAGAGCGCCCTCAGGTCGAACTCGATCTTCGTCGGGTCGTCCGAGCTGGTGAGGCCGAGGCGGTTGGCCACCCGCTTCACATGGGTGTCCACGGCGATGGCGGGATCGCCCCACATCTCGGCGAGCACCACGGAGGCCGTCTTCCGCCCCACGCCCCGGAGCGTCGTCATCTCCTCGAGGTCCCTCGGGACCTCGCCGTCGTAGCGGGCGACCAGGTCCTGGGACAGCTCGATGATCGACCGGGCCTTCTGCCGGTAGAAGCCGGTGGAGAAGATGATCTCCTCCACTTCCTCCTGGCGGGCCTCCGCCAGGTCCCACGGCGTCGGGTACCTGGCGAACAGCCGCGGGGTGACCCGGTTCACGTTCTCGTCGGTGGTCTGGGCCGACATCACCGTGGCCACGAGCAGCTGCCACGGGTTCTCGTAGTCGAGGGCGGTGCGGATCTCGGGGTATCGCCGCTTCAGCCGGTTCAGGATCGACCGGGCACGGCCCCGTTCGGCCGCGTCGGGGATGGATCCGTCAGCCCTGGCTCCCGGCATCGGAGCCATCGTATTGCGTGTCTGCGGGGCAGTCGCGCGGGGCATCTAACCTGCCCGTCTCATGTCGCATCCCGCTGCGAGGCGCGCCCTGCTGGCGCTGATCGCCGCCTCGTTCCTCTTCGGCGCCACCTTCGTCGTCATCAAGTCGGCCCTGGAGGACATCCCGCCCATGGAGTTCGTGGCGTGGCGGTTCCTCATCGGGGCCGTGGCCGCGATGGTGATCGCCTTCCCCAGGGGCCGGCAGATCTGGCGTGACGGCGCCATCACCGGTCTCGCCCTGTTCGCGGGATACGCCCTGCAGACCATGGGCCTCGCCATCACCTCGGCGTCCAACTCGGCGCTGATCACCGGGATGTACGTGGTGCTGACGCCCTTCATCGCCTCCCTCGTGCGGCGTCGGGCCCCCAGCCCGTGGGTGGTCCTCGCCGCCGCGGCGTCCTTCGCCGGCATCTACCTGCTCAGCGACACCGACGGGCTGTCACTCAGCCGTGGCGACCTCCTCACCCTCGGGTGCGCGTTCGCCTTCGCCTTCCACATCATCGCCCTGTCCCGCTACGCCCACCGGCACCCGATCCTCCCGTACACGGGCGTGCAGCTGCTCACGACCGCGGTCCTCGCGTTCCCCGTCGCCGCCATCCAGGGCGGGGTGTCGCTCCCCGGGTCGTCCGTGTGGCCGGCGCTGCTGCTGACCGGTCTCGGCGTGGGGATCGGCGCCTTCATGCTCCAGGTCTGGGCACAGACCGTCGTCGGGCCCAGCACCGCCGCCATCATCCTCGCCGCCGAGCCGGCGTTCGGCGTCGCCACGGCCTGGGTGGTTCTCGACGAGCGCCTCGACGTGGCGGGCTGGATCGGTACGGCGCTGGTCGTGTTCGCGATCTTCCTCGTGGTCACCAGGCAGGAGGAAGACGTGGCCACCGCCGAGGCGGTGACCGAGGCTCACTGATCGTCGGACGGGGCCGCGACCGTCTCCGGCTCCGTGACCTCCAGCTGCTGCTCCCGGTCCCGCTGCATGCGGGCGAGCCGCATCAGGACCCGGATCGCCGCGATCACGATCGACAGTGCGATGACGAGGATGATCAGCATCTCGCCACCGGCGGTGAACGGCCGGGGGCAGTTCTCGATCCCGTCCGGGCACACGCCCAGTCCCGTTCCGCCCCGCACCAGGTCGACCAGCACCACGAGCGGAATGCCCGCGATGAGCACGGCGACCACCGAGAGGGCAAGCACCAGGACCCGGATCACGTTGGCCTTGAGCACACCCAGACGGTAACCAGGAGCACGAGCAACCCTGCGTACAATCGCCGCCGTGGCCGCCTACCACCAGGAAGAGTTCACCCCCGAGGAAGAGGCGGTCCTCCGCAGGTTCTTCACCAACACGGACAAGCCCGTCTTCGGCCTCATCAACCTCCCCGAGGTAGTGAAGGGCGCCCTCTTCGCCCGGTACTCCCGCAGCCCGAAGTCGCTGCGCAGGCTGTTCCTCGACGAGTTCGTCTCCGACCCCGAGTCCGGCCTCGACGCCATCGCCAGGGCCATGGACGACGACCCCCTGGTGGCGACGAAGAAGGCAGAGCAGCTCTACGACCGGATGTTCTTCGAGTACGGGGACGACTCCGTGGCCCAGCTCGGAGGCGCCCACCTCGCCTGCGAGCAGGCGTCCAACCTGCTCACCAAGGTGCTGGAGTGGGGACGGCTCGCCGCCTACCTGGAACAGTCCACCCGCTACATCGCCTACGACGCCCGGCTCGGCGACCGCTACCGGTACTTCATCCCCGACGAGATCGCCTCCAGCCCGCTCCACGACGAGTACGTGGCGCACATGGAGCACACCTTCGACACCTACTCCCGGATGGTGTCCACGGCGTTCGACCACTTCGCCGGGCGGCACCCCAAGGAGGAGAGCGACCCGATGTGGGTGTGGCGCTCGACCATCCGGGCCAAGGCCTGCGACTCCGTCCGGGGCCTGCTCCCGGTGGCCACGCTCTCCAACGTCGGCATCTACGCCACCGGCCAGGCGTACGAGATGGCCCTGGTGCGGATGAAGGCGCACCCGCTGTCCGAGGTCAGGGACTACGCCGACATGATGCTGACCGAGCTGCGGAAGATCATCCCGTCGTTCCTCACCCGGGTCGACCTGGAGGACCGGGGCGTCCGCTGGTCGCAGTACCTGTCCGACGTGAGGACGGGCCTCGAAGAGGTCGCCGCCGACCTCGACAGGCCGTCGGACGCGGGCCCGGAGGTGACGCTCACCGACTGGGATCCCGAGGCGGAGGTGAAGATCGTCGCCGCGGCCCTCTACGCCGTGAGCGAGCTGCCCGACTCCGAGCTGCTCGCCATCGCCCGGGCCATGTCGCCCGAGAGGCGGGCGCAGGTGATGGCCGCGTTCGTCGGCGACCGCGCCAACCGCCGGCACAAGCCCGGCCGGGCCATGGAGCGCACAGCCTACCGCTTCGACGTGAAGTGCGACATCGGCGCGTTCCGCGACCTGCAACGCCACCGGATGATGACCATCGAATGGCAGCGGTTCTCCACCCGTCTCGGCTACGACGTCCCGGAGGCGGTCGAGGAGATCGGGCTGACCTCCGAATGGCGCGGCGTGATGGACGCCGCCGGCGAGCTGTACGAGCGGACCAGGGAGCTGCTCGGGCCCGACGTGGCCCAGTACGTGGTGCCGTTCGCCAACAACGTCCGTTTCGTCATGGAGATGAGCCCCCGGCAGGCGTTCCACCTGATCGAGCTGCGCAGCGGCGCCGCCGGCCACCCGAGCTACCGGCGGGTGGCCCACCAGATGCACGAGCAGATCCGGGAGGTCGCCGGGCACCGGCTCATCGCCGACGCCATGAAGTTCGTCGACTACTCCGAGGTCGACCTGGAGCGCCTCGAGGCAGAGCGCCGGGCGTTCGCCAAGCGGTCACGCTCCGGAGCATGACCGCCGCACCGCTACGGGCAGACGGGCGCAGCCGGTCTACCCTGCCGTCATGGCCCAATTCGACGTCGACGCCATGATCCAGCGGTTCGCCGACCGGGCGCAGGCGGTGAAGGACCGCCCGCTGCCGCCCGTGGCCGGGGCCGAGCGTCAGCTCTTCATCCAGCAGGCTCAGACCGACTACACGGACTTCGCCCTGATCGCCAACGCCACCTGGTCGGTCGAGGACGACCACCTGGTCCTCCGCATCCCCCTCCGGCCCAACCAGGGCTGAAGCCGGGCCATGGCCGGGACCCGACTGTTCCTAGTCTCCGGCAAGGGAGGCACCGGGAAGTCGGCGATCGCCGCGGCCATCGCCCTCCGCGCCCAGCGCCAGGGGGACCGGGTCCTCGCCATGGAGATCGGCGACGACGGTTCGCTGGCGGGTCATCTCGCCACCACCGAGCTGGAGTTCGACCCGCGGGAGGTCCGCCCCGGCCTCCACGCCATGAGGATCTCCCGGCCCGACGCCCTCCTCGAGTACCTGTCGCTGCAGCTCCGCCTCCCCGGCGTGAGCCGGTTCGGCGGCCGGATCGCCCGGGCGTTCGACGCTCTCGCCACCGCCGCGCCCGCGGTGCGGGAGATCATCACCATCGGCAAGGTCTACTGGGAGGTCCGCTCCGGGGGCTGGGACACCGTGGTCGTCGACGCCCCGCCCACGGGCCAGATCGGCTCCTACCTCCGGGCGCCCCGCTCGATCATGGAGCTCGTCCCCACGGGGCGGATCCGGGCCCAGGCGGAGTCGATGTCGAAGGTGCTGGCCGACCCGGAGACCACACGCCTGGTCCTGGTGACACTGCCCGAGGAGGTCCCCACCGCCGAGACCCTGGAACCCCTCGACTGCTGGGACGCAGAGCGGGTCGCTCCCCCCCGGTTGG
>QGUS01000104.1 GCA_003242515.1 Actinomycetota bacterium | reverse complement strand
GCTTTCCGGCGCGCCGGCCCCCCTCGGCCCCCCCGGCGGCCATGGCGGGTCCACAGGCGGCCCCCCCGCCCCCGGCCAGGGTCGCAGCCAGTTCCGCCACCCAGTCCAGGCGCCGCCACGGCCCCACCAGGGCGATCGCCGGGAGCCGCTTGCCGGCGCCGGAGGCGGCGGCCACCGCCTTCACGGGGTGCAAGCCGGGTGGCGACGGCAGGGCGTCGGTCGGATCGGCCGGGATGCGCCCGGGCAGGTTCGGCGGGGTGGCCTTGGCCAGGACCACCGCGAGCGGGGCCACGTAGTGGGCAGCGGCCCATTCCAGGGACCGGAGCAGGCGGACGTCGAACACCGGCGCCTCGCCGGAGACCCCGGAGACGTCCTTCAGCCGCTCCGGGTCGCGCTCGGCGACTTCCACCACCCAGCCGCGCACCCGTCGCCCCGACAGGGGGACGCGTACCTGGGACCCGACGGTGACCTCCAGGTGGTCCGGTACCCGGTACCAGAACCCGCCGTCGACGCTGAACGCGGGGACGTCGGGTATGACCCGGGCGGCGGTGGTCGTCAGATACCGGCCTCCGACCTGATCACGTCCACCAGGTCGGTGCGCTCCCAGGCGAAGGCCGGACGACCGAAGTGCCCGTAGGCCGCCGTCGGCGAGAAGTGCGGCGTGCGCAGGTCGAGCCGCTCGATGATCCCCTTCGGGGTGAAGTCGAAGATGTCCCGGTTCTCGAGGATCTTCCGGATGGTGTCCGGCGACACCGTCTCGGTCCCGAAGGCGTCGACATGGATCGAGAAGGGGTCGGCCATGCCGATGGCATAGGCGAGCTGGATCTCCAGCTTGTCCGCCAGACCGGCCGCCACGATGTTCTTCGCGGCATGACGGGCCGCATAGGCCGCCGAGCGGTCCACCTTGGTGGCGTCCTTGCCGGAGAACGCGCCACCGCCGTGACGGGCGTAGCCGCCGTAGGTGTCGACGATGATCTTCCGCCCGGTGAGACCCGTGTCCGCCACGGGCCCGCCCTCGACGAAGTTCCCGGTCGGGTTCATGAAGAACTCGAATCCGCCGGCCCGCATTTCCTCGGGGATGACCGGCTTGAGGACCGCCTCCATGATGTCGTCCGCCATCGTGGCCCGGTCGACGCCCGGCTTGTGGTGCGACGAGACGAGGACGCGGTCGACGGCGACGGGGCGGCCGTCCTCGTAGCGCACCATGACCTGCGTCTTCCCGTCCGGGAGCAGGTAGTCGATCTCGCCGGACCGGCGCACCTCGGCCAGCCGCTCCGCGATCCGGTGGGCGAGGAAGATCGGCATGGGCATGTACTCGTCGGCCTCGCGCACCGCGAAGCCGAACATGATCCCCTGGTCGCCGGCGCCCTCGTTGTCCACGCCGGCGGCGATGTCGGGGCTCTGCGGGTCGAGCCGGCTCAGCACCTCGACGGTGTCGGCGTGGAAGCGCTCGTCGAAGTCGTAGCCGATCCTGCGGATCGTGTCCCGGACGATGGGCTCGATCTCGAGGTCGCCGGACAGGGTGATCTCCCCAGCCACCACCGCGAGACGGGTGGTCACCAGGACCTCACAGGCCACCCGGGCATGCGGGTCGACCCGGAGCGCGGCGTCCAGGACCGCGTCGGAGACGGCGTCTGCCACCTTGTCGGGGTGGCCCTCAGTGACGGACTCGGAGGTGAAGTAGCTGGTCATCGGATGCGGCGAGGTTACTCACGGCCACCGACATCGGCCATCACACGATCGAGGAGTCTTGCCGCGACCTCTCGCTTGGACATCTGGGGCCAGGACTCCACGTTGCCCGCGCCGTCGATGACCGTCACCTCGTTGGTGTCGGACCCGAATCCGGAGCCGGGCTTGGTGACGTCGTTGTAGACCATGAGGTCGACGCCCTTGCGCTTCGCCTTCTCGATGGCGCGCTCCACCGACCCCGTCTCGGCGGCGAAGCCGACCACGAAGGGCCGGTGCTCCCGGGCGACGACGCTGGCGAGGATGTCGGGGTTGGGGACGAGCCGCACCTGGTCGAGGCCCGCGTCCCGGGCGATCTTGGTGTCCGACGCTTCGGCGGGACGGAAGTCGGCGACCGCGGCGGTCATGATCGCCACGTCCGGGTGGACCCCCTCCACCGCCTCCAGCATCTCCCGGGCCGTCTCCACCCGGATCACCTTCACCGAGTGGTGGACGGGGATGTCGCTCGTGGTGACAAGGGTGACGCGGTGGCCCCGGCGCGCCGCCTCGTCGGCGACGGCGTGGCCCATCTTGCCGGTGGAGCGGTTGCCCAGGTAGCGCACCGGGTCGAGGGGCTCCCGGGTGCCCCCGGCGGTGACCAGGAACTCCAGGGCGTCCTCCGCCGGGCCCAGGATGCGGGCCAACTCGGCGACGACTTCCTCCGGCTCGGCGACCCGGCCGATGCCGACGTCACCGCCGGCCAGGGCGCCGCTCTCGGGGCCGACGAACCGGTACCCGAAGCCCTGGAGACGCTCGACGTTGGCCTGCGTGGCGGGGTGCTCCCACATCTCGGTGTGCATGGCGGGAGCGAGGAGCACCGGGCAGGTCGCGGCCAGGAGCAGGCAAGAGATCAGGTCGTCGGAGATCCCGTTGGCGACCTTGCCGAGCGTCGCGGCAGTGGCCGGGGCCACCACGACCGCATCGGCCCAGCGGGCGAGCTCGGTGTGCGGCGAGACCCGCTCCTGGCCGAACAGGCCGGTCACGGGCGCACGACCGGTGATGGCGGCGAATGTCTGTGCCCCGATGAACTCGAGGGCCGCGGACGACATCGCCACCTCGACCTCGGCGCCGGCCTCGACGAGACGGCGGGCGAGGTAGGCCGACTTGTATGCCGCTACTCCCCCGGTGACGGCAAGCACGACACGCTTGCCGGTGAGCACGGGTTCAGTCCTCGGGATTCTCGAACGTCACCTTGGCCTCGGCGATCTCCTCCATGGCAATGGTGAGCGGCTTCCGGGACAGGGAATGCACCTGGGGCGGGACGAACTCGCCGTACCCGGCGCCCAGCTGGTGGAAGTAGCTGTTGATCTGGCGGGCACGGCGGGCCGCCACCACCACGGCGGCGAAGCGGTTCCCGATGCGGTCGACGACGTCTTCGGTTTTCATGTTCTCGTCACCTCTGTCTGTCCAGGTTACCCGTGACCCCGGTCTGAGACCAGGCCGCGCTCGCGCAGGTGGTCGACGATCTCCTCCACCACCTCGTCGGGCGTGAGGTCGGAGGTGTCGATGACCAGGTCGTAGTGAGCGGGATCGAGGTAGTCGATCCCGTAGTAGGCGATGTACCGCTCCCGCTCGGACTGGGTCCGTTCGGCGATCGCCTTGACGGTGGCCTGGAGGTCCGTGTTCTCCTTCTCCGCGGTGCGGCCGGCGCCGAACACCCGGGCGGCGGCCACCTCGGGACGGACGTCCAGGAACACCTTCACCGAGTGCGGGATGAAGTGCCACCCGAGCCGGGCGTCCATGACGAAGCTCCGCCCCGAGTCGGCCAGCCGCGCGGTGCGCTCGTCGATCTCGAAGTCGATGGAGTCGTCCTCCTCGGCGACCCGCGATAGCTCGAGGATGGTCATGCCGCGCTCCGACGCCATCTCGCGCATGAAGTCGCCGGCCGATACGTGGTCCACCTCGAGGACCCTGGCCAGCGACTTGGCGACGACGCTCTTCCCCGAGCCGGGACGGCCGGAGATGGCGACGACGAGCTCAGGAGAACTCGGCGAGGAGGGCCTCCTTCTGCCTCTCGCCCAGGCCGCGGATGCGCCGGTTGTCGGCGATCTCGAGGCTCTCCATGAGCCGCTTCGCCTTGATCTTCCCGGTCCCCGGCATGGATGCGATCAACGTTTCCACCTTCAGGCCGGCGACGATGTCGTCGGTCTCGGCCCGCTCGAACAGCTCGGCCAGCGTCAGGGAGCCGGTCTTCAGCAGCTCCTTGATCTCTGCCCGGACACGCCGCGCCTCCGCGGCCTTCTCCAGCGCCACCCGACGCTGCTCTTCACTCAGGTTCGGCGGCTGTGCCATGTCCTCCACTCCAGGTCTGGGACGCTGCCCGCAGACGATGACAGTAGCCGTTACCAGCGGAAACGCTCAGGATTCCGCCGCCTCCGGCGCCGCGGCGAAGACCGCCTCGAACACCGTCCGGCCGTCGTCGCGGCGGTACACCAGGTCACCGCCCATGCTCCGCATCAGGTTCCGGGAGATCCAGAGACCCAGTCCGGTCGACCCGGGGGTGATCTGGCCGAGCCTGGAGCGGTGATACGGCGTGAACAGCTCCGGGAGGTCCGACTCGTGGACCCCCGGGCCGTCGTCGCTGACCAGCACGGAGACCCCGGTGCCGTCGCGCTCCACCTCCACCCGGATGTCGGGGCCGCCGTAACGCACCGCGTTGGTGAGCAGGTTGCGGAGCACCTGCGGTGCCCGGAGCGGGTCGGCGAGGACCCGGACCGGGTCGTCAGCGCCCTCGACCTTCACGGTGCCGCGGTGGCTCTCGAAGGCGGCCACGGTCTCCCGGACCATGCCGGCCAGGTCGACGGGCTCGGGGTTGGTGGCGACGATCCCCCGCTCGGTGCGGCTCGCGGTGAGCAGGTCCTCGACCACCGAGCCCGCCTCGACTGCCTCGCGGTGGGCCAGCTCCAGCAGTTCCAGCCCGGACTCCGGATCGACCTTCCCCTCGGCCAGGAGCTGGGTGACGCCGATGACGCCGGTGAGGCGGTTTCGCAGCTCGTGGCTGGCGATGCCCAGCGTCACGGCACGGGCCATCTCCAGGTCCGCCACCCGGTCGTTGTAGGCGACGATGACGAAGACGATGAGGGCGGCGAGCCCGCCGCCACCGAGCAGGGGCCCGAACATCCGCTGGACCTGCCAGCCGGAGACGATGCCCACGGTGGCCACGGTGAACCCGGCGTTGAGTGCCAGGGCCGTCATCTGAGGGCGCCCGTGGGTGAACATCATGATGAGCAGGGTGAAGCCCACGCCGGTCAGCACCGGCGCCGTCACCGTGTCGCCCTCGACGCTGAGCAGCAGGACTGCTCCGTGGGTGGCGACGATGTCGACGATGACCGCCGACATCACGCCCTCCCCGCCCCGCGCCCGCATCGCATAGGCGTGGGTGAGGGTCACCAGGCCGGCGACCGCGACCAGCCACGAGCTCCCGGACTCGCCGTTGAGGAGCAGGGCCACGGGCACCAGCAGGAACCCGACACCCCAGAACCAGCGCGCCCGCAGGTACAGGGAGCCCATGCGGAGCGCGAGCAGAGACCTGGCGGATTCCATCCATATCCCTATCGACCGCGAGGGCCCGGTCGTATAGGGGCCTTCTGCCCTATTGGGCCAGCTCGGCGGCGATCCGGGCCGCGGCGTCGGCCGGATCGGGGGCGGCGGTGATCGGACGGCCGATCACCAGCCAGTCGGCGCCCGCTGCCCGGGCCCGGGCGGGGGTGGCGACCCGCTTCTGATCGTCCCCACCGGATCCGGCCGGGCGGATCCCCGGGGTGACCACGGTGAGGCCCGGCCCGCCCCGCCTGGCGGAGGCGATCTCCGCCGGTGAGCACACCACGCCCTCGGCCCCGCGTGCGGAGGCGGGGGCGGCCATCGCCTGCACCTGTTCGGATACCGGCCGGGAGATGCCGATGTCGTCGAGGTCCCCCTGGTCGAGGCTGGTGAGCACGGTGACCACCAGGACCCCGGCCTCACGGCCCCCGGCCCCCTCGGCCAGCGCCTCCACGCCGGCCCGGACCATGGCCCGTCCTCCCGGATGCAGCGTGACCCAGCGGGCCCCGTGCCGGCCCAGGGCGCGGGCGGCCCCGGCCACCGTGTTGGGGATGTCGTGGAGCTTGGCGTCGGCGAACACCGGCAGGCCCAGATCGGCCACGGCGGCGACCGCACGCGGCCCTTCTGCCATCATCAGCTCCAGGCCCACCTTGAAGCCCCCGACATGGGGCGCCACCCTCCGGGCGATCGCCAGCGCGTCGTCGAGACGCGGCACGTCCAACGCCACCAGCACCGGGCTCACCATCGTCGCACCGTCCCCGTCAGGTCGGCGGCCCGGGCGACTCCGAGCCGATCCAGTTCCTTCTCCAGCTCCCGGAGCACCCTCGTCCCCGCCTTCGGGTCCTCCATCAGCGCGGTGCCCATCGCCACGGCGCTGGCACCCGCCACCAGGTACTCCACCACGTCGGCCCCGGTCATCACCCCGCCGCATCCCACGATCGGGACGCCGGCCATGTCCTGGGAGACCTCGTACACGGCCCGCAGCGCCACCGGCTTGATCCCGGGGCCGCGGTAGCC
>QGUS01000374.1 GCA_003242515.1 Actinomycetota bacterium | reverse complement strand
GGTACCTCCAGGCGGATAGGCCCACGTTTGCCGCCCTTCGCCGCCGGCGGGCACCCACCCCTGCCTGCGTTCGCTCCCCCATCGCAACAGACCATGGGGGAGACAGGGTCTTAAGTCCCTATCGGGGCGAGTTGTTTAGTTCTTCACTCAACAATATGAGGTTGAGCTTCTCGCGTCGGACCGACCTGGCCCTGGCTGCCCTTCGGGAGCTGTGGAAGGCACCCGATCACCGGCTCAGCAGGGCCGAGCTCGCAGAGCGGGTCGGAGCCACCCCCGGCTTCCTGGCACAGGTCATGCCCTTCCTGGTGGCGGAGGGCTGGGTCGTCTCCGATCGGGGACCGGGCGGGGGCTACCGGCTCACCCCGCGGGCCTTCGACGCCCGCGTCTTCGACGTCTACGAGGCCATGGAGGGCAGGTCTTCGGGCCGTCGCTGCGTCCTCCGCGATGGGCCCTGCCCCGAGACCGGCTGCGAGCTCCACGCGGTCTGGGTCGAGGCGCGTCAGGTGCTCATCGACGGCCTCCGGGAGATGCCCGTACTGCAAGGAGAGAACACATGACGGGTCTCATGGAACGACAGTACGTCGTGGAGGTCCCGCGGCATCCCCACTACACGCTCGGGACGATGGTGGTGCTCGGCGTGGTGGGCACCCTGGCTGCGGTGGGCATCGCCATCGCGGCCCTGGCGATCACCGCCTCGCGCAACTCCGTGGACGACGCGCTGGTGCAGCAGCGGGTCGAGCAGTACCTGGCCGGGATGCCGTCTGGCCCATCGGCCACGGGTGACGTGATCCCGGTCCTGACGCCCAAGAGCCAGCTCCAGCCGGCGCCGGCGGGCGAGGTCAACGTGGCGGTGGCGCCGGAAGTGCCGCCGGCCCCCGGACGGACCACCCAGGCGATCGTGGAGGTCCACTTCGAGGTGGTCGAGGGCGTCACGGCGATCGACCCCGCCACCGGCACCACGACGGAGACCTGGGGCTACCGGCTGGTGGACGGCCCGGACAACCGCATCGTGGCCGGGACCCCTGGGCCGATCATCAGGGCCCGGGTGGGCGACGTCCTCCGCTTCACCATCACCAACCCCGCCGGGAACCACAACCCGCACAACGTGGACTTCCACGCGGTGACCGGCCAGGGCGGGGGCGCCGAGGCGACCACGGTGGCGCCCGGCGAGACCAGGACGATCGAGGCCCGGCTGCTCTACCCGGGCTTCTTCATGTACCACTGCGCCTATGGCGACATCCCCGCCCACATCTCACACGGGATGTTCGGCGGGATCCTGGTCGACCCGGAGACCCCGCTTCCCCCGGTCGACCACGAGTGGTACATCACGCAATCCGAGTACTACACGACCGGCGAGAAGGGCACCGAGGTCGACTTCGACCGGGCCGCGGTGACCATGGAGCACCCGAGCCACGTGGTGTTCAACGGCGCCGTCGGCGCCCTCACCGGTGACCACGCCCTGCAGATGAGGGTGGGCGAGCGGGCCCGCATCTACTTCGTCAACGCCGGGCTCAACCTCGACTCCAACTTCCACCCGATCGGATCGCACTGGGACAAGGTCTATCCCGAGGCGGCGCTGCTGGCCCAGCCCATCCGGGGCTCCCAGACGACGTTGGTCCCGGCCGGTGGCGGCACCGTGGTCGAGCTGTTGGCCCAGGTCCCGAGCACGATCGTCCTCGTCGACCACGCCCTCACGAGGGCGGTGGACAAGGGCGCCATCGGCCAGATCGTGGTCACCGGCGACGCGAACCCGGAGATCTTCGAG
>QGUS01000103.1 GCA_003242515.1 Actinomycetota bacterium | reverse complement strand
AACCCCCGGGGTGGGGGGCTTTCACAAAAACCCGGCCACAGGGGGCCGGCCCGCGGCATCGCCGGCGACATTATCTCCGGACGGTGGCCGCCCCGTCCCCACTACCCTCCGGGGCCTTCATGCGTTGGTCACAGGCCCATATCCCCACACTGAGAGAAGCTCCGGCTGACGCCGAGGCGGTCAGCCACCGCCTGCTGGTGCGCGCCGGGTTCATCCGTCAGATCGCCGCCGGCTCCTACACCATGCTGCCCCTCGGACAGCGGACCCGGCTCAAGGTCGAGAGGATCATCCGCGAGGAGATGGACGCCATCGGTGCCCAGGAGATGCTCCTGCCCACCCTCCACCCGGCCGACATCTGGCGCAAGTCCGGCCGCTACGACCTGATGGGCGACAACCTCTTCAAGCTCAAGGACCGCAAGGACACCGACATGGTCCTCGGGATGACCGAGGAGGAGATCTTCGCACTCCACGCCACCGAGATCTTCTCCTACCGGGACCTCCCGCAGATCTGGTACCAGATGCACATCAAGTTCCGGGACGAGCCCCGGCCCAAGGCCGGCCTCCTCCGGGTGCGGGAGTTCACCATGAAGGACTCCTACTCCCTCGACATCGACTGGGCCGGCCTCGACGTGGCGTTCGAGAAGCACCGCGAGGCCTACAAGCGGATCTTCGCCCGTCTCGGTCTGTCCGCGGTCGACGTCGAAGCCTCCTCCGGGACCATGGGCGGCTCCGAGTCAGTCGAGTTCATCCAGCGGTCCGAGGCCGGCGAGGACTGGATCGTCACCTGCGACGGCTGCGGCTACCGGGCCAACCTCGAGAAGGCCACATCCGCCCTCGTCCCCATCGAGGACGGCGAGTCGACCTCCATCGAGAAGTTCCCGACCCCCGGCCTCCGCACCATCAAGGCCCTCGCCGAGGCCTTTCCGGAGGTCGCCGCTCCCGAGCGGCAGATCAAGACCCTCGTCTACGTCGTCGACGGGCAGCCCACCCTCATCCTGCTCCGCGGCGACCACGAGCTGCACGAGCAGAAGCTGATCGACCACACCGGCTCGACCAACGTCCGGCCCGCCCACCCCGAGGAGATCCGTGAGCTCCTCGGCGCCGACCCCGGCAGCCTGGGCGGTGTCGGCGTCACCCACGCACCGATCATCGCCGACAACGCCCTCCGGGGCCGCCGCAACATGACCACCGGCGCCAACGAGGACGACTTCCACTACAAGGGCGTGGAGGTGGAGCGGGACATCCCCGTCGGCGACTGGGCCGACCTGCGCACCGTCGCCCTCGGCGACCGCTGCGTCGAGTGCGGCTCCGCCCTCGACCTCTGGAAGGGCATCGAGGTAGGCCACATCTTCAAGCTCGGCACCAAGTACTCCGAGGCGTTCGGCGCCATCGTCCAGGACGAGCACGGCGACAGCCACCCCATCGTCATGGGCTCCTACGGCATCGGCGTGGAGCGCAACATGGCCGCCGTCGTCGAGGCCAACCACGACGACGCCGGGATCATCTGGCCAGCCACCATCGCCCCCTACGAGGTCGTGGTCACCCTGGTGCGACCGGACGACCCCGCCGTGAAGGAGGCGGGGGAGCGGCTCTACTCCGGGCTCCTCGCCAACGGCGTCGACGTGATCATCGACGACCGCGAAGAGCGACCCGGCGTGAAGTTCGCCGACGCCGAGCTGGTCGGCATCCCCTTCCGGATCACCGTCGGGCCCAAGGGCGTCGCCGAGGGCAAGGTGGAGCTGACCATCCGCCGCGGCCTGGAGACCGAGGAGGTCGGCCTCGACCAGGTCGTCGCCAAAGTCACCGAGCTCGTGACGGCAGGACGCCAGCTCGGCCGCTGACCTGATGCGCGCCGCGCAGATCGTCGCCTACGGGGAGTCCCTCGTAATCGGGGAGGTTCCCGATCCCGAGCCGTCGCCCACCGGCGTCGTGCTCCGGGTCGAGGCCACCGGGATCTGCCACTCCGACTACCACGGCTGGACCGGCGACGACCCCTACCCGTCGCTCCCGCACGTCCCCGGCCACGAGATGGCCGGCACCATCGCCTCCGTCGGCCCGGAGGTCCGCCGATGGAAGGTGGGCGACCGGGTCACCGTCCCCTTCTCCGTCGGCTGCGGCGAGTGCGACCCCTGCCGGCGCGGCTGGACCAACACCTGCGACGTCAACTTCACGCCCGGCTTCACCGCCTGGGGCTCCTTCGCCGAGTACGTGGCGATCGAGTACGCCGACGCCAACCTCGTCGCCCTGCCCGATGAGATCCCGTCGGTCCACGGCGCCGCACTCGGCTGCCGCTTCGTCACCGCCTACCGGGCCCTGGCCATCCAGGGCGGGATCACCGACGGGACCCGAGTCGCCGTGTTCGGGTGCGGGGGCGTGGGGCTCTCCGCCGTGATGATCGGCACCGCCCTCGGGGCCGAGGTGACCGCCATCGACCTCGACGGCGCCCGCCTCGCCCGGGCCGCCGAGTTCGGCGCCTCCCACACCATCGACGCCTCCAGCGGACCCGTCTGGGAGCAGGTCCGTGACCTGGCCGGCGGGGGAGCGGACCTCACCATCGACGCCGTCGGCTCGCCCGCGGTCGTCGACCAGGCGATCCGCTCGCTACGCAAGCACGGCCGCCACGTCCAGGTCGGCCTCCTCGTCGGCGCCAACGCCGACCCGAGGATCCCCATGGAGCTCGTGACCATGCGGGAGCTCGAGATCGTCGGCTCCCGGGGGCTGCCCGCCGCCCGCTACGGCGAGGTCTTCGACCTCATCGCCACCGGCAAGGTCGACCCGGCCCGGCTCGTCGACCGCACCGTCGACCTCGAGGAGGGCGCCCGCATCCTCACCGGGATGGACCGCCATACCGGCGTCGGCGTCACGGTCATCGACCGGTTCTAACGGACCGGGACCCGGTCGAGCAGCTTCGGTTCCACCGCCACCTGGGTGGCGCCCATGAAGTGGACCAGCTGGGGGTCGCGGCCCGGGTCGCCCGGGACGAAGAACAGGTCGTAGAACGCCACCTCGCTTCCCAGGCCGAGGCTCTCCAGCTCCCCCTGGTATCCGGCCATGTCCAGGTCCGGGGTGTGGCAGAGCAGCCCCAGGGTGTCCCGGTGGCGCACGCCGTCGACCACCACGCCGGCGGTCTCCTTCGGCCAGTAGGCCGTCCTGCCGTCGGCGATCTCCGCGGGTTTCAGCGACCCCACCAGTGCGAAGCAGCGGCCGTCCTGGCGCGCCGGCAGCTCCACTAGCCCGAACAGGCGCACCTCCCAGACCGTGCCCTCCGTGTCCTCGACCCGGAAGGGCTCACCGTCCATCCCCACCAGGTCGGCGGGCACCGGCAGGGTCTCCGCCGCCGCGAAGACGGGCTCGGGCAGCGAGGAGATCACCGCGGGCTCGAAGAAGAACGGCTCGCTGCCCTCCGCCTCGTCGTTCGGTCCCACCACGATCGCCCCGGTCCCGTCGGTGATCACCACCGGCACCACGAACGAGTACTTCACCCCGACCGCCACGTCCTCGCCCGGCAGCCAGTACCCCTCGCCCAGCGGTGCGGCGCAGTGGACGGCCAGCGGCCGGCGCTCCCCGTCCTCGACCAGGCCGATGCCCGGCCGCTGGGGGAAGTCGGCGAACAGGAGGCCATCCGGCAGCTCGGCCAGCGTGATGGTCCCGGTGATCGCGGCGCACCGGCCCCTGCCGACCTGCAGGTCCGCGGGCGGGTCGAACTCCTGGTCCACCTCGACCAGGCCGTGGACCTCGCCCTCCCATACGGCACCCTCGATCTCGTAGCGGAACCGGCCGGGCGGGACGGGGGAGTGCGGCGTCCCGTGGGCGAGATGCGCCTCGGTGGTGGTCGTGACAGGTTCGCCCGTCGTGGTGGTCGCAGCCCCGGATGTGGTGGTCGACGGGGGAACTGCGGTCGTGGTCGTCCGTCCCGGCGCCGCCGAGCACGCGGCGAGCACCAGGGCCAGGACGACGGCAGTGCGGCGACTCATCCGGCCCCAAGTTAGGGCCGGGACCCTCCCTGCGAAGCGGACCTCCTCGTGCGGATCGCGCCACCAGATCGAGCGTCGGCACGACGGCCATCGAGAAAGATCCTCCCGGGTCGCCCGGCGACGCTGTGGTGCGTCGTCGCCCGGTGCCGGCCGCGATGCCAGAAATGCGGAGGTGCTTCGCGGCTAGAAAAGGCCTTTGACCTGCAGGTTCGGAGCCAGTTCCCCGCGGCAAGCGGGCCGTCGCGCGTATAATCACCGTCCACAACGGGACGCTTTACGGGTCAGGTGGGCGCTTCGGCACCCACCTGGTTTGTTGTGGAGCGAGGAAAAGCGAGGAATGACGACGCAGACGGAACAGCTTTGGGGGCTCATCGAGCCCTACCTGGCTGCGGAGCGCCTCGAGCTCGACGACCTCGAGCTCGTAGGACAGGGCCGCGGCCGGGTCCTGCGCGTCTTCGTCGACGGCGAGAACCTCACCATCGACCGGCTCGCCGACGTGTCCGGCGGGATCTCCCGTCTCCTCGACGCCGAGTCCGACCTCGAGGGCTCCTATCAGCTCGAGGTCTCCTCGCCCGGGCTGGAGCGCAAGCTCAAGCGTCCCGCCCACTACATGAAGTCCATCGGCCGGGAGGTCGTCGTCAAGCTGGACCGGGACGGGAAGACGGTCACGCGCCGCGGGATCCTCACCGCTGCCACGGATGACCGGTTCACCATCGCCGGCGAAGGCGGCGAGTCGACCGTCGAGTACTCGGAGGTCAAGTCAGCCCGGACCGTGTTCCGGTTGGAGAAGGCGCCCAAGCCGGGCCACAAGGAGTGACAAATGAAGCTCGACATGATGATGGAGGCGATCGAGGGCCTGGCCCGCGAGCGTGGGGTGGAGGTAGAGACGATCCTCGATGCCTTCGCCAATGCCCTGGTCGCCGCCTACAAGCGCAGCCCGGGCGCGGCCGAAGAGGCCAGGGTGACCATCGACCCGGAATCGGGTGAGGTCAAGGTCTACGCACAGGAGCTCGACGAGGACGGCAACGTCATCCGCGAGTGGGAGGACACCCCCGAGGGCGAGGCTTTCGGCCGCATCGCCGCGCAGTCCTTCAAGCAGGTGATGCAGTACAAGCTGCGCGAGGCGAAGCGCGAACAGGTCTACGAGATGTACGAGGGCCGCGAGGGCGACCTGGTCACCGGCATCGTCCAGCAGGTCGACCTGCCCCGCTCCGTCATCCTCGACCTGGGCGACGCCGAGGCCTACCTGCCCGCCGGCGAGCGCATCCCGTTCGAGCGTCTCGAGCGCGGCAACCGCATCAAGGCCCTGATCCTCGAGGTCCGCAACGAGCCCAAGGGCGCCCAGATCATCGTCTCCCGGAGCCACCCCGACCTCGTCCGTCGCCTCCTCGAGCTGGAGGTGCCCGAGCTCACCGACGGCACGGTGGAGATCGTCTCCATCGCCCGCGAGCCCGGCCACCGCACCAAGATCGCCGTGGTCTCCCACGACCCGAACGTCGACCCGAAGGGCGCCTGCGTGGGTGCCCGCGGCGCCCGCGTGCGCCAGGTGGTAAACGAGCTGCGCGGCGAAAAGGTCGACGTCGTGCAGTGGCGCGAGGACCCCGCCCAGTTCATCGCCGAGGCGCTCGGTCCCGCCAAGGTGAAGGAGGTGCGGGTCGACGAGGAGACCAAGACCGCCGAGGTCATCGTCGCCGACCACCAGCTGTCCCTCGCCATCGGCAAGGAGGGCCAGAACGCCCGCCTCGCCGCCCGGCTGACCGGCTACAAGATCGACATCCGCTCCGACAACGAGGGCGCCGAGGAAGAGGCCGGGGAGGAGACGGAGGCCGCCGTGCCCGTCACGACCGAGGAGTTTGCCGAGAACGAGGTGGCCGAGCAGGCTGCCGACGAGGCCGCTGTCATCACCGGCGACGACGAGGACCAGGCAGAGGAAGCAAGCGACGACGAGAGTGAGTGATTGCTGAATGAGGGTTTATGAGCTGGCCCGCGAGCTGGGCGTCGACTCCAAGGAGGTGATGGCGCAGGCTCAGGAGCTGTCCATCGACGTGAAGACGGCTTCGTCGGGTCTGAGCCCGGAGGACGAAGAGCTGCTCCGCATGGCCTTCGCCGGTGAAGGCGCGGCCACTGCCGCCGCGCCCGACGAGGCTCCCGCAGAGGAGCCGGCCGCCGAGGCGGAGGTGGAGGAAGAGGCCCCGGCCCCCGAGCCGGAGCCCGAGCCCGAGCCCGCCCCCGCCGCCGAGGACGTCGAGATCGCGACCATCCCCGCCGGGGCCACGGTCGCCCAGTTCGCCGAGGCGATCGGCCAGTCCACCGGCGAGGTGGTGAAGGCGCTG
>QGUS01000373.1 GCA_003242515.1 Actinomycetota bacterium | reverse complement strand
CTTTGACCAAGGAAGATCTTCGGCCCGGGCTTGCGGCCGAGGCCGAACCCCCTCCGGAGGCCCTCCTTGTACACGGCGCGTCGCGCCCCGGCCGGGCCGCGGCGGGGGCCGTCGTACGGACGGTACCCGCGGTCGTAGATGACGGCGTCGGTCACGATGCCCTCCCGTGGTCGAGGAACAGGTCTTCGAGCGAGGTCGACCCGCGGGTCATGCGGACGACGCCGGTGCCGAGCCGGGCGGCGGTGCCGATGATGGCGTCCTCGAGGCCTTCGCCCGGGCCCACCAGGACCCGCATGCCGTCGACCGTGGCCTCGATCCCGCGCTCGGCGAGCCGGGCGGCCAGCTCCTCGGGGCGCTCCAGCACCTCCACCAGCACCCGGGTGTCCCGCTCGAAGCCCTTCAGCGGCGCCGAGCGGAGGAAGTTGCCCGCATCGAGCATCACCACCCAGTCGCAGGTCTTCTCGATGTCGGAGAGGACGTGCGAGGAGACGACCACGTTGATGCCGAACTGCCCGAGCCGGCGGATCAGCTCCAGCATCTGCTCCCGGCCTTCCGGGTCGAGGCCCGAGGCGGGCTCGTCGAGCAGGACGAGCTCGGGGTCGTGGACGATGGCCTGGGCCAGCTTCACCCGTTGCTTCATGCCCGTGGAGAAGTCACCGAGGTAGCGGAAGCGCTCCTCCTCCAGGCCGACCAGGAACAGGGTCTCCGACGAACGCCGCTTCGCCTCCTGCGGCGGGAGGCCGGCCAGCTCGGCGGTGTAGGCGACGAAGTCGGCGGCGGTCTGGTCGAGGGGCATGCTCCCCACCTCGGGCATGTAACCGACGCGGGCGCGGACCTCGAGCGGCTCCTCTTCCGGGCTGCGGCCCAGCACCTTCACGGCACCCTGGGTGGGGTGGATGAGGCCGAGGAGGATCCGCAGCAGCGTGGTCTTGCCGGCCCCGTTGGCGCCGACCAGGCCGGTTATGCCAGGCGGGACCGTGAGGTTCAGGTCGCGCAAGGCCACGACCTCCCCGTAGTCGTGGGTGAGGCCGTCTACCTCGATGACCGTGTCGCCGTTCATCTTCCGATCACGTCCTCGAATCCCGGGCCGTCGGGCCGCTCCAGCTGGTCCATGGTGCATTGCTCCGCCGGCTTGTCGGGCCGCCACCGGTGGAAGCGGGCGGCGTGCCGGAAACGGTCGCCCTCGAGCTGGTCGTAGGAGACCTCGACGACCACGCCCGGACGCACCGGCGTCCAGGACTGGTCCTTGTCCCCGGTCCAGCGGCTCACGGCGCCGGGGACCCGGGCATTCTCCCCGAAGCTCTGATCCGCCGCCAGCGATTTGAAGCGCTCGAAGATCTCCACCCGGTCGACGTCGGGGAAGCCGGAGCAGTGACCGATGAAGTGGAGCTCGCCCGCTCCGTTGTAGAGGCCTAGGAGGAGGGAGCCGATCTTGCCTCCGTCCTTGTGTTCACGGAAGCCGCCCACCACGCAGTCGATGGTGCGGCGGTGCTTGATCTTGATCATCACCCGCTTGCCGCTCTGGTAGGCGAGGTCGGGGTCCTTGGCGATGATCCCGTCGCACCCGGCCGACTCGAACTCGTCGAACCAGCGCTTCGCCACGTCCTCGTCGCCGGTCTGCGGCGTCAGGTGCCACGGGTCGTCGAGGCGGGAGGCGGGCTCGCCGAGCCGCCCCCGGCGCCCCCGGAACGGCCCGGGCGGCCGGGCCCCCCCGCCGCGGGGGGGCGGGGGCAAACGTGGCTTTTTTACAAACTCAAGCGTCGCAGCAA
>QGUS01000102.1 GCA_003242515.1 Actinomycetota bacterium | reverse complement strand
TTTTTTTCTTTATATTCTCCCGCGCGCCCCTACATCTACACCTCCCTTTTCGTCGGCCTCGTCAGATGTTAATAAGCCGAGCGCCGAGACCAGGCCGAGTGCGGCGAACAGGCCCCGTCCGACCATGGCCCGCCGCACCGAGAGGTCCCGGACCATCCTGGCCTGCTCGGTGAACCGCTCCTTCTCCTCGTCCCAGCGCCCGAACAGCCGGACCAGGAGGGCGCCGCTGACGTTGAAGGCCTCCTGGAGGATCCCCGACATCTTCGCCTCGTGCTCCATCTCCCGGCGGGTCACCTGCCGGAGGATCCTGGCGACCCGGCGTGCGGGCAGGACGAAGAGCGGTAGCGCGGCGACGGCGAGCAGGGTGAGCCGCCACTCCGCCTGGACCATCACGAAGAAGGTCACGGCCACCGAGACGACGTTGGAGACCACGATGACGAGGGTGCCGGTGATGGCCTGCTGGGCCCCGACCACGTCGGAGCTGAGGCGGTTCATCAGCTCGCCCGTCTTGGTGGCGGTGAAGAAGCGCAGCGACATCTTCTGCAGGTGGATGTAGAGGGCCCGGCGGAGGTCGAAGATGATCCCCTCACCCACCCGGGAGGTGAGCCACCTCTGGGTGATGCCCACCAGCGAGTTGACCAGGGGCACCGCGACCATGCCGAGGCCGAGACGCGTCAGCATCGCTACGTCGCCCTGGGGGATCGCCTGGTCGACGAGCTGCCGCATCAGCAGCGCCGGCACCACGGAAAGCCCGGAGATCACGAAGACGGTGATCAGGACGCCCAGCAGGTGGAAGCGGTAGGGCCGGCCGTAGCTCCACACCCGGCCGAGCACCTTGCGGTCCAGGTCGGGCCGGTCGCGCTCCTCGTCGTAGCGGATGAAGCTTCCCCAGCCGCCGTGGTGAAACACGCCGTCAGCCTTCTATCTCGGCGAGGGGGACCATCTCCACTGACATCTGCTCGAGGACGTCCTCGGGGACGAAGCTCCGACCGAACATCTCGTACCGGTACTCCCCGGTGAACCAGATCAGCGTGACCCCGCCGGACGACCGCAGGTACCAGGTGCTCCGCTGGTTGAGCTCCCTGAGGCTGCACTCCTCGGTGCTCTCCTCGGCGAACCGGGCGCAGGAGAACTCGCTGTTCGGGTCACCCGCCCCGTCGGCGTTCTCCGGGTCGTGGAAGACGCGGATCACCACCATCTGGGCCACCGACCGGGACCGCGTGTATGGCTCCGCCGACCAGATGCCGAAGGCGGCGGTGGGCGAGGCCGAGAGGGTGCCGTTGTTCTCGATCACCAGCTGCGAGGAGACCCACTCCGCCCCGGCCGGGACCACGCCGGGGAACTCGATCCCGGGGACGGCAGCGGCGATCTCGATCCGGGAGGCCTGGATGAACCGGTCGCCCTCGCGTCGGGCGAAGACCGCGGCGACCACCTCTTCGGGCGTCTCGAAGGGACCCGAGACGATGTCGTCGTTGTGCCAGCGCACCGCGGTCACCGGGACCACCCGGGGCGCCTCCTCCTCGACGATGGTCGTGGTGGTCACCTTCGGCTCGTTGATCCACGCCGAGCTGCGGTTCCCCAGGGCGGCGAAGGGCGTGCCGCAGCCGGTCAGGGCGAGCACGGCCAGGACGAGGAGAGCGGTGATCCTCCGATGGGGCACGTCCATCAACTTATCCTCGCAACGACACAACACGGGGATATGCGAAAGATCCTGGTCCTCAACGGCCCCAACCTGGGGATGCTCGGCCGCCGCCAGCCGGAGGTCTACGGGCACGGCACCCTGGCCGAGCTCGTCGACGACCTGGTCGCGTTCGGCGGCCGGCTCGGCGTGGAGATCGAGCACGCCCAGTCCGACGACGAGAGTGAGCTGATCGGCCGCATCCTGGGGACCGACGCCGACGGGATCGTCCTCAACGCCGGGGCCCTCACCCACACCTCCCGGGCCCTGGCCGACGCCCTCCGCTCCGTGGACGTCCCCGCCGTGGAGGTGCACATCTCCGACATCCGGGCCCGGGAGCCATGGCGGGCGATGTCGGTGATCGAGGACGCCTGCGTCGCCACGATCGCGGGACGGGGAAGGCTCGGCTACCGGGACGCCGTCCGCCACCTGGTCAACCGGTGGTCCGCCCCGTTCGAGACGGTCCGCTACGGCCCGCACCCCACCAATGTCGGGGAGGTCCGCCCCGGGCAGGGCCTGGTCGTCCTGGTCCATGGTGGCGTGTGGCGCCGCTCGTACGGGAGGGACAGCCTCGAGTCCGTGGCGGTCGACCTGCACCGCCGCGGCGTCCGGACCTGGAACGTCGGATACCGCCGTCTCGGCGAGGGTGGCGGCTGGCCCGGATCCGCCCACGACGTGCTCACCGCGCTCGACCACGCTTCCCGGATCGCCGACGGACCTGTCGTGGTCCTCGGCCACTCCGCCGGCGGCTACCTGGCCATGTGGGCGGCCACTCGCACCGCAACCCCCGTCTCTCTGGTCGTCGCTCTCTCCCCCATCGCCGACCTGGAGATGGCCGTCGCCGACACCGGGGAGATCGCCGCCGAGTCGGCGATCCTCCTCGAGCACGGCGCCCCGGCCCGGCCCTCGCCACTGCATCCGCACACACTCGCAGCCCACGGGACCGCGGACCGGCTCGTCCCCATCGGGCACAGCGACGCCCTGGAGGCCGCCGGAGCCGAGGTGATCAGGCTCGACTGCGGGCACTTCGAACCCATCGACCCCGCCAAGCAGCCCTGGCAGGAGGTGGCCGGGCGGGTGGTGCCGGCCGTCCTCGAGGGCTGACCCCGGCTGGCGCACGGTTTCGGCCTTGGGGTAGGCTTTCCCGTTGGGGCCTGGCCCCCGTGCGGAGTCACAACTGAT
Source organism: Actinomycetota bacterium (assembly GCA_003242515.1). GTDB lineage: Bacteria > Actinomycetota > Acidimicrobiia > Spongiisociales > ZC4RG35 > ZC4RG35. The sequence goes on along the minus strand of QGUS01000102.1, from coordinate 3,476 downwards.
GCGTTCCCGAAGATTCTCTTTCCTGGCCGGATGGCTGGCCGTGGGCGTCCTCGCCATCGCGGGGTTCGCCGCCTTCGGGTCGCCCCGGCCCACGGCCGAGGAGATCCGGATCGAGGCGGCCGCGGCATCGCTCGGCCACAACGCCGGCGCCTATGCGGGCCTCGGCTTCATCCAGCTCGGCGCGCCGGCGAACGCGTTCCTCGTCCAGAACTTCTCCGCATCGTCCGCAGAGGCGTCCGAAGGCAGGCCGGAGGAGACCACAACCACCGAGGCCGCCGGCTCTCCGGGCACGACCACCACGACCCGGCCGGGCACCGGGTGGCTGTCCGAGGTCGAGGTGAGGAGCCTGGTCACCAAGTACTTCAAGCGCGAGGACGTGAACCGCGCCGTTCGGGTCGCCTGGTGCGAGTCCCGCTGGGACCCCAAGGCCATCGACCACCGCAGCGGGGCCGCCGGTCTCTTCAAGCACCTCCCCAAGTACTGGGAGGAGAGGGCCGCCAGGGCGGGCTTCCCCGGCGCCTCCCCCACCGACCCCGAGGCCTCGGTCGCCGCGGCGGCCTGGGCCGTGTACAACGAGGGCGGCGGCTGGGAGATCTTCCCCTGCGAGGGCTGAGCCCTCACTCCTCCTGACCGGTCGCCAGGACCCCGAGGGCGACCGCCACCGCCGCAACCCCCAGCCATGCCGTTGCGGGCGGGCGCTCCCGGAGCAGCAGCACTCCCAACAGGGTCGCGGTGACCGGCTCCGCCAGCGCGACCGTCGCCGCCTGGCTCACCGTCGCCGAGCGCAGGCCGCGGGCGAAGGCCATGTAGGAGATCGTGGTGGCTGCCAGGCCGAGCCACAGGGCGGCGAGCAGGCCCGGCGTCGTCGCCAGCCACGAGAGATCGGCGGAGGGGAGGAGGGGCGCCAGCAGCAGGGCGGCGATCCCGAACATCCCCGCCATGGCGGTCGTCGGCGGGACCGCCTCTACCAGGTGCTTCGATGCCAGGGCGGCGACGGCGTATGCCGCACCCGCCAGCAGGGCCAGCCCGACCCCGGACGCGTCGACCCGGTCGGGCCTCCCGGCGATCAGGGCCACTCCGGCGACGGCGAGGGCGGTGGCCACCCACCACCGGCCCGTCGGGCGCTCGCCGCGCACCGTCCGGTCGAGGACCCCGGCGAGGACGGGGGCGGACCCGATCGCGACCACCGTCCCGAGCGCCACCCCGGCCCGGGCGACGCCGGCGAAGAACGCCGCCTGGTAGCCGGCCATGGCGACGGCGCCGATTCCCAGCCAGCGGAGCGGCGCCTGCCGCAGGTCCCGCCGGCCGAAGGCGAACAGGCCGGCCGCGCCGATCGCCAGGCGGACGGCACCCACCGCCAGCGGGGATCCCTCGGCTCCACCCAGGGCCTGCGCGGTGCCGGTCGTGCCCCAGAGCACGGCGGCGAACATCAACCAGGCAAGGCCCCGACGGTCCACGGCGGCACGATAAGCGCGGCGGAAGACCGGAGAATCTGAGTGAGTACTCACTCACTCGTGGTAGGGTGGCCGGCGTGACCGAGACCACCAGAAGGGAGCGGGCCACTCCCCTACCGCCGGAAGACCGCCGTCAGGCGATCATCGACGCCGTCGTGCCGCTGCTCGTGGAACACGGACCGGCCGTCACGACGCGCCAGATCGCCGAGGCCGCCGGCGTGGCGGAAGGGACCCTGTTCCGGGTCTTCCCGGACAAGAAGGCCCTCCTGATGGCCGCGGTCCAGCACGTCATCGACGCCGAGAGGGACGAGCGGGCCCTCGTGTCCAAGCTCCGGGGTGCGGCCGATCTCGAGGCCAAGGTGGTGGCCGCCATCGACCACCTCCGGGCGCGGATGGAGCAGATCATGGTGGTACTCACCGCCCTCCGGCACGTCGTGCTCACCGAGGAGAAAGCCTACGAAGGGCCCCACACCCCGCCCGAGTTCATGAGGGAAGCAGACCGGCGCCTGCTCGACGCCATCGCCACCCATGTGTTCGCTCCACACCGGGACGAGCTCCGGGTCGACCCGCTCGAGGCCGCCATGGTCCTGCGGGCGATCGTCTTCGGGATGTGGCACCCGATGGGGGCGGCCCCCAAGGAGATCTCCACCCGCCAGACCGCGACGCTCCTGCTCGAAGGACTGACCCGCACATGATCACCCGACTGCTCAGACCACGGCTCAAGCCGTACCGGTGGTTCCTGGCCGCCCTCGTGGCGCTCCAGTTCGTCTCCACGCTGGCGGCCCTCTACCTGCCGAGCCTCAACGCCGACATCATCGACCACGGCGTCGCCCGCGGCGACACCTCCTACATCATGCGCACCGGGGGCTGGATGCTCCTGGTCTCGCTCGCCCAGGCCGTCACCTCGATCGCCGCACTGTGGTTCGGCGCCCGCACCGCCATGTCGGTGGGCCGCGACCTCCGGGCCGAGCTCTTCGACCAGGTGGCCCGGTTCTCCAGCCAGGAGGTGAACCGGTTCGGTGCGCCCTCCCTGCTCACCAGGACCACCAACGACGTCCAGCAGCTGCAGCAGTTGATGGGCATGGGCTTCGCCATGCTGGTTATGGCCCCGATGATGGCCATCGGCGGCGTGATCATGGCCCTCCGCGAGGACCGCGGGCTGGCCTGGCTGATCGCCGTTGCGCTCCCGGTCCTCGCCGTGGTGATCGTCCTGATCGTGATCCGGATGATCCCGGGCTTCCAGGCGATGCAGGCGAAGATCGACCGCATCAACCAGATCCTCCGGGAGCAGATCTCGGGCATCCGGGTAGTCCGGGCGTTCGTCCGGGAGCCCCACGAGGCCCGGCGGTTCGCCGAGGCCAACGACGACCTCACCGGGGTTGCGATCTACACGGGCCGCTGGATGTCCCTGATGTTCCCGGCGGTGATGCTCATCTTCAACCTCTCCATCGTGGCCGTGCTCTGGTTCGGCGGGCACCGGATCGCCGACGGCGCGATGCAGGTCGGGTCGCTGACCGCCTTCATCGCGTACCTGGCGCAGATCCTGATGTCGGTGATGATGGCGACCTTCGTCCTGAGCCAGGTGCCCCGCGCCTCGGTGAGCGCCAAGCGCATCAGCGAGGTCCTCGAGACCCCGTCCACAGTCGTCCCGCCCGCTTCGCCCATCCGGCCGGAGACCGCCCGGGGCGAGGTCCGCTTCGAGAAAGTCACCTTCTCCTACCCGGGCGCAGAGGAGCCGGTCGTGGCCGACCTCGACCTGGTCGCCTCGCCCGGCCAGATGACCGCGATCATCGGCTCCACGGGCTCCGGCAAGTCCACGGTCGTCGCCCTGATCCCCCGCCTCTACGACGTGACCGGCGGCCGGGTCCTGGTCGACGGCGTCGACGTCCGGGACCTCGACCCGGAGGACCTGTGGCGCCGGATCGGCATCGTCCCGCCGGGTCCCTACCTCTTCTCGGGAACCGTCCGGTCGAACCTCCAGTTCGGCAAGCCGGACGCCACCGAGGAGGAGATGTGGCGGGG
>QGUS01000372.1 GCA_003242515.1 Actinomycetota bacterium | reverse complement strand
ACGAAGTAGGGGTCGCCGCTGGGCAGGAGCCGGGCAGGGGCGGGCGGATCGCAGGGGGCCAGGAACGACTCCTCGTCGGACGCCAGGAGCCACCCCTCGCCCGCGTCCGTCACCACGGGCACCAGCTCGCCGGTCAGGCGCTCGAAGGCCGGCGCCGCGACGCGCGGCTTGATCCCGGCCCACCGTCCGAACCCGGCCGGGGTGCCCGGGCCGAGGGTGTGGAGGTAACGGCGCGCCAGCTCGACGGCGGCGTCGATGTGGTCGAGGTCCGGGGCGGGGACGCTGCGCACCGTCACCTCCCCCGCTCCGGACCACCGCACCAGGACGGTCCCGGTGGCGGCGGCGTACCTGAGGGCGTTGTGGTCGCCGAGGCCCATCCGCTCCGTTGCCTCCCGGATCGGCACCCACTCCCCTCCGCTCACCTCGGCGAAGCGTCGGGCGATGTCCCGGGCGCGTTCGATCCCGTCCCGGTCGGCGGGGAGACGGCTCATCGTGAAGACGCCACGGTCCCGCTCCGGGACCACGAAGGTGGCGTAGCGGGGACCCCAGATCTGGACGAAGACGGGGTCCTCCCAGAGGCCCGGGTGGGCACCCTCGACCCGGGCGTGGATGGCACAGACCGCGGCCCGGGGCACGCTGTCCTGAAGACCGGCCAGGGCCGCGGTCTCGAGCGACTCCCGCGCCATGGGGAGCCGTGCGTCCAGGTGACCGACGCGGCGGCGGTGGGCGAGCACCCGGGACCGGTCGAGCCCCAGGGCCGCCATCGGATCAGCTCTTCCCGCGCCGGGTGGCGGTCGCCGACGCCAGGCTGACGCCGAGGGCCACCACCGAGAGGACGAGGGCGACGATCACGACCGAGTCGGGACCGGAGGAACCACCGGGATCGCCGTGATCGCCGGCATGGTCGTCGGCGGCGCCGGACCCGGCGGCGAGAACCAGGGACGGCGCCGGCTCCTCGAGCTCGCCGTGATCGTGCCCGCCCTGGCCGTCGGCCGGGATCTCGATCCAGGCGTGCTCCAGGTCGCCGCAGGTCTGGACGACCGGGAAGTACACGGTCTTGCCCTGCTCGCCGTGGATCGTGGCGCGGAGCTGGAAGACGTCGGTGTGGCCGTCCTCCAGCGGACCGCCCTTCCAGGTGACACGGATGACGCCCTCGGTGATCTGCTGGTGGGAGGTCACCGGCTCGGGGAGGGTGCCCCGCTCCACCTCGAGCTCCCATCCCGCCTTCGGGTACGGCTGCACTCCCGTCACCCCTGCGGGGATCTGGATCGACACGGCGTCGGTCGCCTGGCCTTCACAGCCGTGACCGATCCGGAAGGACAGGGTCACCCCCTTGCCCGGGGGTACCTCGGCCGGCTCGAGGCCGACATGCGCCGACGCCGGGAGGGCAATGACCAGGATCAACGCAGCAAGCAGGACTGCCCTGCGCACAGATTTCACCTCCGAATCACGCTTGCCGAACAGTAATCCCGGCGGGATCGGGGCCGGACAGGGACTTTCGTCACGTTTCGTCCGCGAGCCAGGCGCGGATCTCCGCATCGTGCTCGCCCAGCCGCGGGGAGGGCAGCCGGTAGCCGGGAGGAGTGGCCGAGAGACGGATCGGGGACGCCACGGTGCGGTCCGGGCCGGTCTCCGCCACCGGCTCCAGCCCGAGGTCGGCGGCGAGCTCGAACGCCTGCCGGATGGTGTTGATGGGACCCGCCGGCACCCCGGCCCGGTTGAGCGTCTCCACCCAGTGGGCCACCGGCCGCTCCCGAAAGGCGCCGGTCAGGAT
>QGUS01000101.1 GCA_003242515.1 Actinomycetota bacterium | reverse complement strand
GGCGGAGAGGGCTCCCAGCACCAGGGCGGCCGGGATGACGGCCATCGGGTTGAGCCGGGCGAGGAGGGCGACGGCGATCCCGTTGAAGCCCAGGTTGGCGCCACCTCCCTCGACGAAGCGATGGAGCGTCCCGGTGGTGAACACGCCGCCGGCGAGCCCGCCGATGAGGCCGGAGATGACCATGGCCCGAACGATCACCCGGGCCGTGTCGATGCCCTGGGCGCGGGCGAACCGGGGGTTGGCACCGACCATCCGCACCTCGTAGCCGGCGACCGTGGACCGGAGCCACCACCAGGCGCCGGCGACGACCGCCAGGGCGATCAGGATCCCGATGGTGAGCTGCGTGTTGGGCACGATCACCGGCAGGTAGGCCTGGGGCCGGGTCAGTTCGGTCTGGGCGTTGCCGGCGCCGGAGGCCAGGAAGAACTGGGACAGCAGCCACCCCACCACGCCCGAGACGACGAAGTTCCCCATGAGGGTGACGACGACCTCGTCGACGTCGAGGCGTGCCTTCAGCCATCCGGGTCCCCAGCCGACGACGGCCCCGGCGAGGGACGCTGCGGCCAGGACCAGGGGGATCTGGATCGGGCCCGGGAGGTCCAGGGCGGCGCCGGCGATGGCCGCCACGAACGCCCCGCCGAGGAACGACCCCTCCACGCCGATGTTGAACACGCCGGCCCGGAAGGCGATCAGGGTGGCGCTGCCGGTCATGATCAGGGGCGTCGACGACACCAGCGTGGCGGCGACCCTCTTGACGCCCCCGAAGGCCTCTCGCACCAGGAGGCGGAAGAACTCGACGGGCGACTCGCCCGCCCAGAGGATGGCGGCCGAGCCGACGACGAGTGCGGCGAGCAGCGGCACGATCGCGGCCACCCACACGGTCCAGCGGCGTGCCGGGATCGGGATCGCCCCAGCCGTCATGTCCCGCTCCCGATGGTCATCTTCTCGGCGATGCTCGCCCGGGTCGCCTCGGCCCGGTCGAGCACGGCGGTGACCCGGCCGTCGAGGATCACGGCGATGCGGTCCGACAGCGACAGGACCTCGTCGAGGTCGTGGGAGACGAGGAGGACCGATCCGCCCGCCCGCCGGATCCCCATGAGCAGGTCGTGGATGCCGGCGACGCCCTCGATGTCGACCCCCCGGGTCGGGTCGGAGGCGATGAGCAGCTTCGGCTGCATGTCCAGCTCCCGCCCGACCACCAGGCGCTGCTGGTTGCCCCCGGACAGGGACGACGCCGGGAGGTCGGGCGAGCCCACCTTGATCGCGTAGGAACGGATCAGCTCGGCGATGCGGTCCCGCCATGCCTGGCGGCGGCGGACCACCCTGCCGGAGAGTGTCGGGTCGCGGTGGGCGCCGGCGATGCCGTTCTCCTCGACCGACTCGGAGAGGGCGAGGCCCTCTTGCCTCCGATCCGGGGAGATGAACCCGAGACCGGCGCGGCGCCTCCGGCCGGTGGGCTGGTCGTTGATCTCCCTCCCGTCGAGCTTCACCGACCCGCGGGAGGGGACGAGCCCGGTCAGGGCGCCGACGAGCTCCGCCTGACCCGACCCGGCCACCCCGTACACGCCGACGATCTCCCCCCGCCGCACGGTGAGGTCGATGTGGGCGAGCCGGGTCACCCCGAGGTCGTCGATCACGACCAGGTCCTCGACCTCGAGGATCGCGTCGTCTCCTGCCGGCGGACGGTCGTCGACGTCCGGGAGGGCGAGCGCCTCCCCGACCATCGCCGCGGCCAGGTCCCGGGGGCTGGTGTCGGCGGCGGCGGTGCTCTGCACGACCCGTCCCCCGCGCAGCACCGTCACCTGATCGGAGATGCGCATCACCTCGTCGAGCTTGTGGCTGATGAAGAGGACGGTGACACCCTGGTCGCGCAGATCCGTCACGGTGGAGAGGAGCATGTCCACCTCCGCCGGGCCGAGCACGGCGGTCGGCTCGTCCAGGATGAGGAGGCCGGCGCCGCGGTGGAGCTGGCGGAGCAGCTCCAGGCGCTGCAGTTCGGCGACGCCCACCTGGTCGGCGCGGGCGTCCCAGGGGAGGTGCCACCCGGTCTGCTCGGAGAGCCGCACGGTGGCCTCGCGGACGGCGTTCCGGTCGAGGAGGCCCCGCCGCCGGGGTTCCACCCCGATCACCAGGTTCTCCGCCAGGGTGAGCTCGCCGACGACCGAGAACTCCTGGTGCACCATGCCGATGCCGAGGGCGAGGGCGTCGTGCACGGACCCGATGCGTACCGCGTGTCCGTCCACGATGACCTCACCCGAGTCGGGCTGGAGGAGGCCGGCGATGCACTTCATGAGGGTCGTCTTGCCGGCCCCGTTCTCCCCCACGATCGAATGCACGGTCCCCCGCTCCACGACGAGGTCCACCCCGTCGACGGCGACCAGCGGGCCGAACCGCTTGGACAATCGACGGACCTCGAGATGGGGCATGGGTGCGGGAGAAGGTGTCATCCACGGAGCGGGGAGGGGAGCCACAGGGCTCCCCTCCCTCGGGGGTTCGGGTCAGGACTCGGGGAAGAAGTCGGGGTAGCCGTCGGCGACGACGTCCCAGACCGTGATCTCCCCGCTGATGATGGCCCTGCGGGCCTCCTCGATCCGGTCGAGGAACTCCTGCGGGATCTCCGCCTTGGTGTGCTTGAAGTCGGTGAGACCCACGCCGTCCTCGGCGAGACCCAGCTCGAGCACGGTGCCACCGGCGAAGCTGCCCTTGGCGTACTCCTCGACGACCTGCTCCACGCCCCGGTCGACCCACTTCACCATCGAGGTGAGCACGTGACCGGGCTGCAGGCCGTCCTGGTCGCTGTCGACACCGATGGCGTAGTGGCCCCGCTCGGCGGCAGCGGAGAGGACACCGAGGCCGGCGCCGCCCGCCACCTGGTACACCACGTCGGCACCCTGGTCGAACATGGCCATGGCGGCATCGCGACCCTTGGCGGCGTCACCGAAGTCGTTGGTGTAGGAGACGAGCACCTCGACCTCCGGGTCGACGTGCTTTGCGCCCTGGATGAACCCGACGATGAACTTGTCGATGCCGGCGGACTTGGTGCCACCGATCACGCCGATGATCTTCTCGGGGTTGGTCTTCGGGTTGTTGGCGTCCGAGGTGACCATCGCGGCCAGCATGCCGGCCAGGAAGGAGCCCTCGTGCTCCTTGAAGACGATGGAGCGGATGTTGTCACCCTCGACCGGGAGGTTCACGAAGGCGAACTTCGTGTCCGGGTACTCCTTGGCCAGCTGGGCCAGCATCTCGGCGTGCGAGAACTCCAGGTCGATGAGCAGCCCGAAGCCGGCGTCGGCGGCGCGGCGGAGGACCTGCTCGCCCTCGGCGACGATGTCGGCGGCCTCGACGGGGCGCACCTCGAGCCCGGTGGCCTCGCCGGCGCGGACCAGTCCGGAGTAGGCGAGGTCGTTGTACGACTCGTCACCGAGACCGCCCTGGGCGATGATCAGGCCGACGGGGGCGAGATCGGAACCGCCCGGCGACTCGGCCGCGGTGGTCGTGGTCTCGCCACCGGATCCGGCGGTGGTGCTGGTGGTGCTGGCCGTGCCACCGCCACCGCACGCGGCCACGATCAGGGCGAGGACCGCCAGAAGGGCGGCCAATGTCCAGTGTCTCCTCATCATTCCTCCAGTCGGATGGTGGGTCATGCCGTCGGACCGGACTTCGGAAGCCGACGACGGCGACGTTCAGCGCGGATCTCGTATCGCCCCGGCACGTAGTGCGCCTGGACCGCCTCGAACGGATCACCGTTCAGGTCGACGGTGTGCCGTTCCACGACCAACAGAGCTGCCGGCTGCTCCAGCTCCAGCCATCCGGCGAGCTCGTCGCCGGCCAGGACGGCCGAGTACGTCTCCTCGCCACCGGCGACATGGATGCCGGCCTGTTCGGCGAGGGCGTAGAAGGAGAAGTCGGCGTTCGTGGTCAGGGCATCCAGGAGCCCGATCCCCTCCGCGATGGCGAGCGTGGTGGCCACCCGGTGGACACCCACGGGGACTCCATCGATCATCCTCACCCTGGTGAACTCGACGAGCTCTTCCCCCTTGGGGAACCGGGCGTGGAGGGGGTTGTCGGGCTCGTGCCTAGTGCGACGCCACCCCACCACCCGGCCACCGGGCCGATGCCCCTCCTGACGGACGTGCAGGCTGAAGCTCGCCAGCATGGTGGTCGTGTGGAGTGCGGCACGGCCCTGGACGAACGTCCCCCTGCCCTGCTCCCGGCGGACCAGGCCGCGGGACTCCAGGGTCTCGAGGGCCTTGACGATCGTGCCCCGGCTCACCCCGAACTCGTTGGCGAGCTGGAGCTCGCCCTCGATCTGGTCGCCGGGACGGGCGCCGCGGGCGGCGATCCGCTCTGCGATCTGTTCGGCGATGTCCTCATACAGGCTCACGGTGCTCTCCGCTCGCTACTTGCCTAGTCAACTAGTCGACTAGATAAGCGTCAAGTGGGACTCGGGACCGGGCGGGACGAGGCGGCGTCCCTCAGTCGACGAGGTCGGCGATGCGGATGACGTCCACCATCAGCAGCTGGCGGGCCCCGTCGGCGGTCTCGAGGTACAGGGGCACCACCTCCCCCGGGTTCACCTGACGGACGATCCCCTCGCACATCAGGTGCAGCCCGCCGGACCGGAAGACCAGCGGCTCGCCGGCGACGAGGTCAAGACGCTCCTGGTACAGCATCGCCACGGTCCCATCGTCGTTGGTCCGGGTCTCGTGGAGGCTGATCCGCTCGCACACCGGCGAGGAAGCCCCGACCAGGGCGCCGTCGCTCGCCGGGACCACGGTCATGTAGACGGAGGCGTTGGTCATGCCGGTGACGGGTGCCGGCAGCACGGCCCGGGTGACGAGGAGGCCCGACCCCGGCAGGACCCGGCCCCGGTCGCTCCGGATCACCTGCACCGCCTCGGTGAAGGTGTCGAGCCTGGCCCGCACCTCGACGGACCACGACGGTGCGTCGGGAAGCTCCACCGTGGCCGACCAGCCGGCGCCGTCGGGCGCCGTGTCGTAGCTGGTGGCCTCCCCTGCCCGCGCGATGGACACCTTTGGCGCCGCGGCGAGATCGGCCGGCGTGCCGTCGGGGGCGGTCACCTGGATCGCCACCGTGTTGACGCCGGGCGCCCCCGGCTCGAAGCGGACCGACAGCCCGTGCTCGCCCAGGGCCGCCTGCATCACCTGGTCCCCGATGGGCTCGGGCCCGGTCGTGGCCGCCGGGTTCTGCTCCACGAGGAAGCCTGCGACCACCAGCACCACCGCGACGATCACGGCCTCGACAGGCACCATCAGGCCGAGGCGCTCCGGCTCGCCCCGGCCGGAGGCCGACCGGCGGTTCAGGAGGGCGATCCCCGCGGCGCCGACGACGAGGGCGGCCTTGACTAGAGCCAGCCTCCCGTGGACGGTGGAGAGGACCTGACGCGGCGAGTCGTGGATGAGGACGGTCATCACGGCGCCGCTGAGGAAGACGCCAGCCAGGCACCAGGCGGCGATGCTCCCGAACCGCCTCGCCACCTCAGCCGTCTCCCTGCCCCGCCTCCGGGCCACCACGACGAGCCCGGCCAACCCGCCGGCCCAGACGGTCGCGGCCACCAGATGCACGACATCGGCCCCGAACATGACGGGAAGCGGGCCGAAGCTGCGAGTGTGGCCGACGAAGGCGAGCGAGGTCACCGCCGGAAGGAGCCCGACGGCGACCGAGACGGGATGGACGGAGACCCACAGCAGCCCGGTGCCGAGGGCCAGCAGGACCAGCATCGGGAGCGACCCCGGAGGAAGGGAGCCGAGGTCGACCCTGCCCGCGATCTCGGCCCCTTGGAGGAACAGCGATGCGGCCGCCGCGACCACGCCGACGGCGAGGGCGGGCCGGGTCAGGCTCCGGAGCCGGGCTGCCTCGGGGGCGCTCTCCTCGAGCACCCAGGAAGCGAAGAACGAGAGCCCCGCACCGAGGAGGATGCCCAGGTGGGACAGGGCGGTGAGGACGGCCACGGCAGGGCCGGCCTCCTCCGCGGCCACGCCGTCGTCGGTAACGGTGACGGTCGCCTCGCGGACGTGGAAGACCAGCTTGCCGCCGATCGGATGGCCGTCGTCGGACACCACCCGCCAGTCGAGGACCGCGGTCCCGTCGGGAACGGCCCCGGAGGGGATGAAGGAGACCAGGGTGGCGTCGACCCGCACCTCTCCCTGGATCGTCCGGTCGCCCGACCGGAGGGTGAATGCGTCGGCGACCGGCGTCACCGGCCCGTCGAACCGGAGCTCGACCGCGGCCGGCGGACTCTCGACGGTGGAGCCGTGGGCGGGCGAGGTGGAGATCAGCGTGGCGTGGGCCAGGGCCGTCCCGGCGGGGACGAGGGCGGAGAGGGGGGCCAGCGCTGCGACCAGACGCCCGAGCCGG